>JAFWYQ010000018.1 GCA_017517605.1 Bacteroidaceae bacterium | reverse complement strand
TTTTTGGTTACAAAATTAGTTGTCAGTGAGTTATACATTGATACGCAATATGATGCAGAACTATGAAACGTGACGACACAAAGAAAAATCTTACTCGTTTTCGGGTAACGATTAGGCAACCGTTCTATTTCATTACCTTGCGTTTCTTTGCTAAATTGCCATTTCCCGTATTTCCGAGATTTTCAGCGTAATGCGTTTATTATCAGTGCAAGATGCACTATTATTCCGATTTCGGTTGATTATTCCAGCATTTTTCTTTAACTTTGTCGCACGAATCTGAAAGAATCGAAGATATGAAACGAATGTTGACTTATATCATATTGTGTTTGGCATTGCTGGCGACGGTGCTGCCCTCTACTGCCAAAAAGTACAAGGTAGAGGATGTGCCGATGGTACACTTGCAGGACCGTACGCGCTACGTGAGCAACCCTGACGGCATACTGTCGGTACCGGCAGTGGAGGAGATGGATCGGATACTGTACCAATTGGAACAGAAGACGGGTATCGAAACCGTGGTGGTGGCGGTGGAAGAGATTGAAGGGGGCGACTGTTTCGAGTTTGCCTACCAGTTGGGTAAGCAGAATGGCGTGGGAAAGAAAGGGGCGGACAACGGCCTTGTCATCCTGTTGGTGCGTGGCGAACGGTGTGTACAATTTGTGACGGGCTATGGCATTGAGGGTGACCTCCCCGATGCTATCTGCAAGCGCATACAGGAGCGTACCATGTTTCCCCTGCTTCGCGAAGGCAAGTGGGATGAGGGAATGGTCGAAGGTATCCGTGCAGTAAACACATACCTGACTGATTATGACGGATGGAAAGCCTCGGAGGCTGCGAGCGAAGAGGAGGGGTTGGGCATCATGCTTGGTGGATTCTTTGTGCTTGTCCTCGTGTTTTTCCTCATCTGTGTCCTTGTCAATCGTCAGCAGACGAAGTGCCCACATTGCAAGAAATGTGGATTGCAACGGAGCAATTCGCGTCTCATATCGCGCAAGAACGGTGTGAAGACGAGCGAAGTGGTCTATGTGTGCAAGCATTGTGGTCACAGTGTTACCCGTACCGAGAATGAGGAGGATGAGAACTACACCGGCTTTGGCGGTGGTGGCTCATTGGGCGGCCCGTTCATCTTTGGCAATGGTCGCGGAGGAACCTTCCGTGGAGGAGGCTTCGGTGGTGGTTTCAGTGGAGGCAGCTTCGGTGGCGGTTCATTCGGTGGCGGTGGTGCCGGGGGAAGGTTTTGAAAGTGAAGAGTGAAGAGTGAAGAATGCAGAGTGAAGAATGAAGAGTGAAGAATGAAGAATGAAGAGTGAAGAATTTAACAATCATAAATCAAATGAAGACAATCAGTAAACTTATTGTGGCCCTTGTGGCTTGTGTGAGCCTCAATAGCTGTGGCTACAACACGATGACAGAGAAGGAAGAAGCTGTGAACAAGGCTTGGAGTAATGTGGAGAATCAGTATCAGCGCCGTTCGGACCTTATTCCCAACTTGGTGAATACCGTGAAGGGATATGCCCAGCACGAACAGAGTACCTTGACAGCTGTATTGGAAGCCCGTTCGAAGGCCACTCAGATAACGGTGAATGCCGACGACCTTACGCCTGAGAAGCTGAAGGAGTACCAGCAGGCACAGGGACAAGTGACCAGTGCCCTTGGCAAACTGTTGGCCATCACCGAAGCCTATCCCGACTTGAAGGCCAACGAGAACTTCAAGGAACTGCAGGCGCAGTTGGAAGGTACTGAGAACCGCATCAGTGTGGAGCGCCGCAACTTCAACGAAGTGGTGGGCGACTACAATACCTACATCCGCAAGTTCCCGCAAAATATTGTTGCCGGCATCTTCGGCTTTGAGAAGCGTGCCTACTTCGAGGCTGAGGCCGGTAGCGAAAAGGCTCCGAAGGTGGAGTTCTGAGAATATCAATCCTACTTTCTATTCAGAACACAGAGACACAGAGTCACAGAGATTTGTTTTTGACAGAAGAACGGAAGGGGTAAGAAGGGTTTATGCCTTTATGCCCCTAAATGAATATTCGTTCTTTTGCTTGAAAGCCTCTGTGTCTCTGTGTCTCTGTGTTCTGAATAAAATGGCTATCGTGACACGTTGTCATGGTGCCGGTCAGCAGCACTCACCGCCCTTCCAGGCTTCGGCATACTCGGTGAGAATCTGACGGATGCTTTGTCCGATGCGGACGTAGTCGGATTCGTTGAGGTTGGCGAGGCTGACGCGGACGCTCCACTCGGGTCCGTCGAAGCCGCCGCCGTTGAGGACGACAAGGCTGGTCTCGGTGGCGAGGCGGAAGACTACATCCAAGGGGTTGTAGTTCTTCTTCAGGTAATCGACGAACTCTTCACCGTAGAACTTCTTGGCCCATACGAGCATGTCAATCTCGCTGTAGTATCCGGCACGCAGGGGGTCGGGAATGAGGGTGAATCCGGTGCTGTCCCACAGGGCTTTCAGTCGCTTCTGGATGATGTCGAGCATACGGGTGCGGTACTTGTTCTCCTTGTCCATCAGGCTGAAGAGGGCGAAGAGCGACATCTGCATCTGTTGCGGGAGGCTGAGGCCGGCGGTGTGGTTGAGTCCCACTTGTCGGCTGTCGGCCACCATGCGGTCGATGAACTTCATATCCTCGGGGTGCATGGTGAGGCTGCCATATCGTTTGGCCAGCTCGGACTTGCGCTTGCGCGGCAGGTTGTGGAGCAGTTGGTCGAAGATGTTGTCCTCGTAGATGGCCACTACGGCGGCACGCCAGCCGGTGGCGCCGAAGTACTTGCTGAAGGAATAGACGCCGATGGTGTTGCGTGGCAGGTCGGCCAGCACGGAGCGGAAGTGGGGGATGTAGGTGGCATACACGTCGTCGGTGACTATCATCAGGTTGGGGTTCCAACGGTCGACGATGTCCTTGATTTGTGCCACGGTGTCGGGGGCAAGGGCGTAGCTGGGCGGGTTGCTGGGGTTGATGATGAAGAGCGCCTTGTACTTCGGGTCGCGCAGCTTGTTGATGTCCTTCTCCTCGTATTGCCATAGGTGCAGGCCGTCGTCGGTCATGCGGCTGGCGGGGATGTGGAGCACGTCGAAGTCGTAGCGCTTCAGTTCGGGAATCTCGATGTAGGGTGTGAAGGCGGGCACGAGGAGGGCGATGCTGTCGCCTTGTTGCAGCAGGTGGTTCTGCATCAGTGAGTCGAAGATGTAGCACATGGCTGCTGTTCCACCTTCTACGGCAAAGAGCTGCATGTTTCCTACGGGAGGGCGGTTGTCGCACAGTTCGTGGTTCAGGTAGTCGCGCACGGCCACTTCGGTGTATTTCAGCACACGGTCGGGCACGGGATATTGGTCGCCGATGACGCTTTCGGCCCACTCGTGTACCAGTTCGTCGGGGTCGGCGGCATGTTCCATCAGCATGTAGTTGTAGGCATTGCGCAACATGCAGGCTCCGGGGGCAGCCTCATTACGTTTCAGGAACTCCTCGAAGCGTTGGGCGATGCCCGGTTTCTGTGGCAGTCCGGCAAAGCCTTCGGGCAGGTCGAACGTGCGGCGGCACTCCTCCAGTCCGAAACTTCCGAGCAGGAAGAAGGCTTCGCGCGGGGTCGTGGCAATCCAGTTGGGGTTGCCTCGTCCGGCATTCAGCATGGTGTGGGCCAACTTCTTTACACTCTCATCGGCCATGTTTATCAGGCGGTTCTTCAGTTCGAAGGGGCTTATCTTCGACATCTGTTGTTCGAAGTCGCGGCTGACTTCACTCTTTTCGTTTAGGTATTTCATAATCTTCTATTGTTAATTGGTCTTATTAGTCTAATTAGTCTTATTGGCCATATTGGTCTAATGAGGTCGGGGGCTCATGTTTAATGACGTCGGGGATGTCATGTACGGTGACGTCGGGGATGTCATGTACGGTGACGTCGGGGATGTCATGTACGGTGACGTCGGGGATGTCATGTATGGTGACGTCAGGGATGTCATGTATGGTGACGTCGGGGATGTCATTTTTGCCCCCCTCGGGAAGGTCAACTGCAGAGCAGCACGATGACGACTCCCCAGATGATGAGCAGGGTGTTGCCTATGGCGTATGTGATGGTATAGCCGAGGGCGGGAGTTTCGCTGCCGACGGACTCTTCAATGGCACCGAGGGCGGCAGTGGTGGTGCGTGCTCCGGCACAGCATCCCAATGCCAAGGCAGGGTGGAACTTGAAGACATACTTGGCCAGGAGCAGGCCGATGAAGAGCGGGATGGCGGTGGCAATGGCACCGATGACGAACATCATGGGACCAATCTCGGAGAATCCCTTCACGAAGCTGGGGCCTGCGGAGATGCCCACCACGGCGATGAACATGTTCAAGCCGACGTTATTGAGAATCCACAACGAGGCTTCGGGAATCTTGCCGTAGTTGGGGTGGCGCGAGCGTAACCAACCGAACACCAAACCGGCAATCAGGGCACCGCCACTGGTGCTGAGGCTGATGGGGATACCGCCGATGCGCACGGCCAAGGCTCCCACGATACCGCCCAACAGGATGCCGATGCCGACGAATATCATGTCCGTCACATTCGTAGCACGGTCGGGAACACCCAACTGATGGGCAGCCAACTCCACCTCGCGGCTCAGTCCCACCAACTCCACGGTGTCGCCCGCATCAATGGTAGTTCCGGCCAACACGGGGATGTTCACTCCCGAACGGGTAATGCTCTTCACGCTGACACCGTGCATGAACTTCTGGCTACGGATGTCACCCAATGTCTGTCCCTCAAAATTCTTCTTGGAAATCAATACGGGGAGAACCTCCACGGGGAAGTTCAGCAGGTCGTTGTCGATGACCTCCTCGCCAATCCAACCCTCTTCGCCAATGACGAACTCGCGGCGACCGCTGAGCACCACCTCGTCGCCGTGCTTCAACACAAGGTCGGCACTCACGTCGTTGATGATATTCTTGTCCTGACGCACACGCTCCACAAAGAGGCGTTTGCCCTGTTGCAACAAGTAGGCCTCGAGCTGGGCCACCGTCTTGCCGTCTTCGAACCACGAGTTCTCCACCTCGTAGGCACGGAACACTACCGGGCGGTCGGCATTCATGAATCCCGGCTCGTCGGCCTTGTCGTTACCACCCATCTTGCCCTCCAGCTCGCGGCAGGCCTGCTTCACCTTGTCAAGGCCACCCAACATACGCGGGCCAAGACTGCCAAGAATCCATGCCGAACCGGCCGTACCGAAGATGTAGGTGACGGCGTATGCCACGGGGATGATGTTGATCATGTTCTGTTGGGCCGTCTTGCTGATGTCGAGGTTCTGGATAGTGTCACCTGCCACACCGATAACTGCCGAGATAGTCTGTGCTCCCGACAACAGACCGGCAGCCTCACCGGCATTGTAGCCCATCATCTTGGCCAGCAACCAAGTGACCAACAGACAGCTCACACACATCAGCACGGCAAAATAGACCTGCGGCAGGCCGTCCTTCTTCAATCCACGGAAGAACTGGGGACCCACCTTGTAGCCGATGGCAAACAAGAATAAAAGGAAAAAGACAGACTTCAATGGGCCACCCACCTGGATGTCCAACTGTCCGATTAATACACCTACGAGCAGCACACTGGTAACTACACCCAGACTGAAGCTGCCCACCTTAATCTTACCTATCCAGAATCCCAAGGCCAATGTCAGGAAGATGGCCAGCTCCGGATGGTCTCTAAGTAATTCAATAATCCATTCCATAAAGCAACTGTTTAATTAGTTCTTTATGGAAACGCTCTTTAGGGGAAAAGGTACAAATCAGTGATGAGTGACGAGTACAAGCTACGAGTGACAAGTAGCCATGCGGAAAATCTTTATTAGAACACAGAGACACGGAGACACAGAGAGTCTTAGACAAAATATAATTCTTAGACATAAGAACATAAGGGAGTTTTTTTTCTTTTTTTCTTCTGTCAAAAAGGAGAACTCTGTGTTTTTGTGTCTCTGTGTTCTAAATAAACTCGTAGCTATTCACTATTCACTCGCCACCAAATCCAAGATAAGGGGAATATCCATTGGTGGTACATTCATCAGCAGGAGGCTGTCAGCATCGCTGAGCACCATTTCGCGGAAGGTTTCTTCGCCAACCGACTGACTGCATCTCTTATAATATTTTATTGCATCGCTAAAGCGTTGGTTTATCCAATGCATGTGTCCGATGTTCAGCAGGTCAGGAGCATTGTCGTCGCCCCCGTTGTCCTCTATCATTCGGTAGAACCGTTCGGCCTGTTCCATCTTTCCTGCCATCAGCGAGTACCAGGCGATGGCCCGCCAGACAGTTGTAGACTTTTCGTCCAGATAATGTACCTTGAAGAATCGTTTGAAAGCCTCGTCGTACTGTCCGAGCTTGGCCAGACAGTTACCCGTCTGTAATTGCAGGTTCAGGTCGTCGGGCGATATTTCTTCAGCTTTCAGGTAGTATTGTACAGCCTTTTCGGGCTGGTCGGCATAATTGCAACACTGTGCCAGGTGTGTCAGGTTCCATAGGTTGTTTGGATGTTGCAGGTCGGCATTCTCGTATTGTTCAATGGCCTCGTCGTAACGCTTGAGTTGTTGCAGACAGAAACCACGCTTTTGAGATATTTCGACCGTGGGGATGGTGGCCATTTCCAGACTGGCATACATCATTTCGGCCTCTTCGTAGTGCTTCTGGTTGAACAGGAGCATGGCCACGTCGTGCAGATGGGCACTGTCGCTGACCAAGGGATGAAGTGTGTCGCAGTATTGCAGATTGGTCTCTTCGTCGAACACATCTGTGAATTCATGACGACGCGCGAACAGTTTGTAGAAACGATATACATTCTGCGTATATTTCTTGCATACATTGATTCGGTCATTCTGGCGGGCATACAACTCTTTTATCTGTTCTTGCATCTCCTCAGTCAAAGTAGGCATGTGTTGTGACATCATTTGACGGGTACCTTGGGGCAGGCTTGTAAGGAAAAGGTAGAGGGAATAGCAGTCAGAGTCGCAGAACTCACTTCCCCCCACCATCTGTTGCACTATTTTTAGTCCTGATGTATCCTCTCCCAAATTGTCAATAGCTACGTCGGGATGCTTGGGGTCGAAGGGCAGAAACCAATTGGAAATTTCGCGAAAGAAGGGGAAGTTCTTCATGTTGGCAAACGAGGCCATGTGGATGTCGGCACCGGTGGTGTACAGTTGGTTCATGATGTTCATTTTGCTCTTCACGTCTTTGCTCTCAATCCACTTTTCCCATTCGGGGTTCATGGTGTCCTCAATAGCCAAGCTGTCAAGTCCAGTCTTGTCCTTTTTCAAAGCGGGATTCTTCAGCATTTCGGGGATGAACTCTTCGTTCATGAACTTGCTGATTTTCTCTGTTTCGCGGCTGCGTAGTATTTGCATCTGGGCACATTGCAAGTCTTTCTTGAATGCTGCATTTTCCTCGAAACTTTTCACGCAATCCCTTATTTCGCCACTATTGCGCATACGGTTGTCGTGCATCAGGCAACCTAAGGCGATACCTGTTACCGCACGTTGGTTGACAATGTTGGCAGGATGGGCGTAGGCATCGAAGAGGAACAGGTATTTCTGCGGGTCGTACATTTCCATCAGGCCCATGGTGATGGCACTGACACACAGGGCTGCCAAGTTTTCGGGCAGTTCCTGTAGCAACTCATAAACCAATGTGCGGTCATTGGGACTCCAGATGTCGGATGTCCACAAGGTGTTGAACAGGCGGTGTTGTACCTCTATATTGTGCGAAACATCTCCATCGGCTTTTATGGATTGGCGTATCCATTCGATAGCGTCGTACAGACTGACCATTTGGGGTGTTCTCAGTAAATCGCGGATAGTCCTGTAATATAAGGATGTCCCCACCTGTATGTGTATGGCCCGTAGCAGTCGGTCGTTCAGTATCAGACTCTTGGCTATCAGGTTGCGGTACATCTTTCCACGCTCGGGGTCTGCCATATTCTGGGCAATGAAGTCCAACATGCGTTGGTAGGTTTCAGTCATGTTCTCGTACTCAGAGCGCAAGTTCCAATCTGCAGCTTCCTCTACCAACACTTTCATTTTGGCATAAGCCGTCAGCAACTGTTCTTTTCTTATTAAATCAGCCACCATTGTATGCAGTTCAGCGGCTTTGTTGATGTCTATCATATTCCTTAAAGGGTAATATACATTGTTTTAAAATGCAAAGATAACAGCTTCTTGCACTTGTCTGCTCAATTATTCTTATAATTTAACAGTAATGAGTTACGTAGTAACTATTCTGCGATAATACAAACGCTCAATTTATTGGGAAGAACACAAAGACACGGAGACACAGAGACACAGAGATAACATATTTGTCACTACAAAAGGAAAAAACTCTGTGTCTCTGTGCCTCTGTGTTCTAAATAATTTGTTTCGCTGAATAGTTACGCTACATATATATGATATAAGCAGGTAGTTATACAAGGCAACGATATTTAAAAATAAGGTTTGACTCAGTCAACCATGATTATAAATAAGACGAAAAGCAGTCAACTAAAACCGTCAATATACATTCCGTAAATTTCCCCATTGAGTACTCTTCTCAGTACCACTTAACAGGTACTGCAGTATCATTGCACAGGTACTGCAGTATCATTGCACAGGTACTGCAGTATCTGTTAAGTGGTACTGAATGTGAACTTATCTTTATTTTATTGCAAGTGTAGTGTGAAGGGAAGAGTGAATTTCACTTTTACCTTTTTGCCCTTCTGTTCTCCCGGTATCCAGCGGGGCATGGACTTGACAAAGAGCAGGGCGGCCCTGTCGGAGTGAGGATCTTCTGAACTTCTTGTGATGACTGCATCGGTCACTTGTCCGTTTTCATGGATGACGAAAGAGACCATGCTATACCTATTATATAAAAAGTGCCCTCCAAAGTAAGGGTTATCATAAGGGAAATGTCTCTTGATGAACTTTTGTCCGAAGATGTGTACATCCGAAACTAATTGCTTTACCCCTCCCGGATACTCAGGCATCTTTTCCACCACCTTATAGACAGTGGTGTCGGTGGATTGCTGCTCTTTCCTTTCCAACAGGCGCAAGTAGTAGGGATGGACGAACAGGGGCAGGGTAAACTTCACGTCTCGTGGTTCCCTTTTGATGGTACCGGGCTTGAAGCGAGGCAGTTGGCGGACGTAGCGGAAGGCTTCATTGTCAAGCATCGGATGGAGACCTCGGAGGATGGAGGGCATTTGGACTTCTCCCTTTTTGTCGATGGTGAATTGCATGATGATTCTTCGTTTTGTTTCATCAGTAGCCAAACTGTCGGGGTGTGCTTCGGGGAAGAGTTCCTTCAGCCTCGTCTCCATGTAGGTATCCCTATCCTTTTTCCATTGCCTTTCCCCATCGGGGTATTCGGGCATTTTTTCGTAATGGACAAATATGCCCTCTTGCGCCGTGGCCATGTTGCACAAGCCTATCAAGAGGAAGAATGTAGCGATGAACTGTTTCATAGTCGGATATATTAAAACTGGACAGGTAGGGTTAATCTCACTTTCACTTTCTTTCCTTTATGCTCTCCCGGTATCCAGCGGGGCATGGACTTGATGATGCGGATGGCCTCTTTGTCAAGGTCTTTATCTACATGTCTCAGCACCTCGGGATCGGTCACTTGCCCGTTTTCGTTGATGACAAAGGAGACGACGACTCTTCCAATAACACCATCTTCAATGACAATAGGCTTTCCTTTGGGATATTTTCTTTTCCAGTAGTTATCAGTAGATGTCCGTATGTCTTTCATTAGTTTATTTATCCCTTCCGGATATTCCGGCATTTTTTCTACCACTCTATAGATGGTGGTGTCGGTGGGAGTCTCTTGTGCCGTGGCCTTCAGTGCGAAGAGTGGCAATGCCATCAAGGCAAAGGTGAACAACATCTTTTTCATAAGCATGAATATTAATTGGTTTTGCAATTGTCTGGTGCAAATGTAGGATGATTGGAAAGACAGAGCAAACAAAAAGGGAAGAATTTGTAAGCGAGAGGCGCACACCAGTCGGGCAAATCCTCTTTTGATGTGTTTGTAATTTGTTGCTAATCAAAGATTAAGCCCCCATTTTTCCTCTTGTGGTGAAAACCGAATAATTTGTAATAAGATGGTGGGTGCTGTTCTTTTTCTGGTGTTTGTTTGGTGGGTTGGGGGCTTTTCTGTACTTTTGCCATTACGAATGAAAAACTACATGACGATGAATATTTTCAAACGAATTACGTTAGCTGCCGTGGTGTTGGCGGTGGCAGGCAGTGCTTTGGCACAAGGGACAGTAGAGGATTACAAGCGCGCCTATTCATTGCGCGGAAAATTCTCAAGCGATAAAGTGTATTATTCGGGTGTATCGCCCCGATGGATTGGCAATACACACACTTTTTGGTATGTACGTCACACGCCCGAAGGTGACCGTTATGTGAAGGTGGATGCAGACAAGCAGACTCGTACAGACCTGTTCAATCACGATAAGTTGGCCACTGCCTTGACCAAGAGTGTTGGTCGTGACGTAAATGGCAAGAAGTTGAATCTGCAGAGCTTGTCGGTAAATGAGCGGTTGGATACCATAAGATTCCAATACGATGGCAGAAACTTCGTCTTTGCCGTGAAGAAGAATAACCTGAAGGAAGAGGGGCGTGTGTATCGTCCCCAACGGGATGCCCAACGTCATTGGATGGAAGTGGACGATGAGAAGGGGGGCCGTCCTGTGATTTCACCTGACGGAAAGCACGAGGCATTTATCAAAAACGACAATATATATATAAGGAATAGGGCGAATGGTCGTGAATGTGCCTTGAGCATCGACGGAACACAAGGAAATTACTATTCTTCCTACATTCAGTGGTCACCCGATTCACGGTATGTATTCTCTGCCCGCATTCGTCCGGCTGAGAAGCGTTATGTCTATTACGTGGAGTCCTCGCCCAAAGACCAACTCCAACCCAAGTTGCATAAGCAGGAATATGCTAAGCCAGGTGATGAGTTGCGTTCAAAACATCCTTGTATCTATGACGTGGAGACGGGACGTGCCATCATACCCTCTAATGAATTGTTTGACAAACAGTACGAACTTTTTTGGTTCCGTTGGAACGAACAGGGTACAGGAGTAACCTTTGAGTACAACGAACGTGGACATCAGACTTATCGTCTGCTGGAACTGTCTGTAGAAACAGGTAAAGTGCGTACCGTGGTGGAGGAAAAAAGTAATACCTTCGTAAACCATCAGCGCATGTACCGACGTTTCTTGAAAGGAGGAAATGAACTCATTTGGATGAGCGAACGGGACAACTATAATCACCTTTATCTCTATGACTATGCAACAGGAAGTGTAAAGAACCAGATAACCAAAGGCCCCTGGTATGTGCGCGAGGTGTTGCATGTGGATGAAGAGGCCCGCCAAATCTACTTTACGGCGAATGGAATGAAAGTTGACAAGTTGACAAGGCCATCCGATACAAACTTCTCGTCAACTCGTCAACTTGTCAACTCGTCAACTGAAAAAGAAGACCCTTACCTTATTAAATACTACCGCATCAATTTTGATGGAACGGGACTTACTTGTCTGACTCCCGATGAAGGAAATCACACCGCGACCTTTTCGCGCGACCGCAAGTATTTGGTGGATGTACACTCGTTGGTGGATCGTGCTCCCGAAGTAAATGTGCGTCGTGTGAGCGATGGCTCGCTGGTGATGCCGTTGGAGAAAGCTGACATTACGAAACTTGTGGAAGCCGGATGGCGTGCTCCTGAAGTGTTTGTGGCCAAAGGGCGCGATGGGAAGACCGACATGTGGGGCATCATTGTGCGACCAACCAACTTCGACCCCAATAAGAAATACCCCATCATTGAATACATTTATGCAGGCCCGGGTAGTCATTATGTACCAAAGGATTTCTCAATTTATAATTATAACATGACAGCTTTGGCCGAGTTGGGCTTTATTGTTGTACAACTTGATGGTATGGGCACCTCTTTCCGTTCGAAAGAGTTTGAGGATGTATGCTATAAGAATTTGAAGGATGCCGGTTTCCCCGACCGCAAAGCATGGATACGTGCTGCAGCAGAGAAATATCCTTACATGGATATCGACCGTGTGGGCATCTTTGGCGCTTCGGCCGGTGGGCAGGAGAGTATGACGGCCGTATTGCTTCACCCTGAGTTTTACAAGGCGGCCTATTCTTCATGTGGATGCCATGATAACCGCATGGATAAGATTTGGTGGAACGAACAATGGCTCGGTTATCCTATCGGTGAACAATATAAAGAAGGCTCCAATGTAGAAAATGCCCACTTGTTGAGTCGTCCCTTGATGCTTGTGGTGGGTGAGTTGGATGATAATGTTGACCCTGCATCAACCATGCAGGTGGTGGATGCCTTGGTTCGGGCAAACAAGGATTTTGAATTGGTGGTACTCCCTGGAGTGGGACACACTATGGGCGAAAGCTATGGTGAACACAAGCGTTATGATTTCTTTGTCCGCCATTTGCTGGGTGTAAATCCGCCGAAGTGGGAGGAAGTGAAGTAGTGAATAGTTACTAGCTACTAGTGATTAGTATTTGTACCGTAAGACACCAATTCACTCGTCACTAGTAGCTCGTCACTATCTCCTATTCATTCCAGATTTCCCATCCGGCAATGGCTTGCAGGAGAAGCATTTCGAGGCCATTCTTTACTGTGGCTCCTTGAGCGGCACCTTTTCGCATGAAGAGGGTAGTGTCGGGGTTGTAGAGGAGGTCGTAAAGAAGGTGTTGTGAGGTCAGGCATTCATACAGGATGTTGGGACACTTGTTTGTGTTTGGATACATGCCTAATGGAGTGGTATTGACGATAACCGTGTGCTCTTCCATGATTTGTGGAGTCAGTTGTTCGTAGCAGATAGCCACTTCGGTTTCGGTGCGCGACACCAATTGGTGCTCCAATCCCAGCAAAGTCAATCCGTGGCAGATGGCTTTGGAAGCTCCACCAGTGCCTAATACCAAGGCTTTCTTGTGGTGAGGCTTCAGCAGTCCCTCTATGGATTGAGTGAATCCTATCACGTCGGTGTTGTGTCCGATGAGTTTATAATTCCCCTTTGAACGGACAATCTTGATGACGTTCACGGCTTTGATGGCCATGGCATTGGGAGTCAGTTCGTCCAGATAGTCGAGCACTCTCTCCTTGTAGGGGATGGTGACATTTAAACCTCGTAGTTCGGGGTTCTCTTCCACAACGGCGGGTAAGTCGTGGATGGTGGGGATTTCAAAGTTGATGTACTCAGCATCTATTCCTTCGCTTTGAAAACGGTCGTTGAAGAAACTCTTGGAGAAAGAGTGTCCCAACGGGTATCCGATTAGTCCGTATTTGTCCATGTCTTTTTTAGTTGACAAGTTGACGAATAGACAAGTTGACGAGGATAGGCTTTGTTTGGCCTTGTCAACTCGTCAACTTGTTTCTTTGTTAACTGAATTACTTCAAATATTCTGTCACATTCTTTTCGATGCGTGCGGCAATGTCGTCGGTAGTCTCCTTCACGAACTTCTCGCCGGTGATGTGCTCGTACAGCTCGATGTAGCGTTCGCTGATGCTGTTTACGATTCCGTCCGTCATTTCGGGCACCTGCTGGCCTTCCTTGCCTTGGAAACCGTTGTCCATCAACCATTCGCGCACGAACTCCTTAGAGAGCTGCTTCTGAGGTTCACCCTTTTCGAAGCGCTCTTCATAGCCTTCGCTATAGAAGTAGCGGCTTGAGTCGGGAGTGTGGATTTCGTCCATCAAGTAAATCTTGCCATCGTGCTTACCGAACTCATACTTAGTGTCTACCAAGATGAGGCCACGCTCAGCGGCAATTTCTGTACCGCGCTTGAAGAGAGCCAATGTGTATTGTTCGAGCAATGCGTACTCTTCGGGAGTGGCAAGACCCTGAGCGAGGATTTCCTCCTTGCTGATATCGGCATCGTGCTCTCCGATTTCAGCTTTAGTAGTGGGGGTAATGATAGGTTCGGGGAAACGCTCATTCTCGCGCATACCTTCGGGTAACTTCACACCGCAGATTTCGCGCACACCGCTCTTGTAGGCACGCCAAGCAGAGCCGCAGAGGTATCCGCGTACAATCATTTCCACGGGGAAACCTTCGCACATCACACCCACGGTTACCATGGGGTCGGGAGTAGCCAATTTCCAGTCAGGACAGATGTCTGTAGTGGCATCCAGGAACTTGGCGGCAATCTGATTCAACATCTGTCCCTTGAAGGGGATACCTTTGGGCAATACCACATCAAATGCCGAGATGCGGTCAGTTGCTACCATCACGAGCTTGTCGCCCATGTTATACACGTCACGTACTTTTCCGTGATACACTCCCACTTGTCCAGGGAAGTTGTACTCTGTTGCTGTTAATGCTTTCATATCCTATATTCTTATGAATTTTATAAACATCTTTTTGGGAAAACCCTTTTGAAAAGGGTCGACATGGCCGCAAAGATAACTCTTTTTTCTTATAAATGGGTGGTTCTTTGTCTAATTATAGTTATCTTTGCGTCAGATATGCTATAAAGTTGACGAATAATGGGCAATCCTGATTACAAAATAGAGATAAATGAACTGATGTTACAGGTTGAAAAAAAGTTTGGCCGTCGGTTGAATGTGGCGAATGGTTTCGAGGAATTTGCATTGTTGTTAAGTCGCGAGGTGCGGACGGGAGTCTCAGTCTCTACCTTGAAGCGACTGTACGGTTATGTCGGTGATGTGCATGTTCCGCGTACATACACTTTAGACATTCTTGCCCAGTATGTAGGTCATGCCAGTTTCCATGATTTTTGCCAATGGTTGCGTAGGGAAAATCCGTGCAGTTCACAGTTTTTTTCTGCTCCTGAGTTGTCTGTATCCGAACTTTCCGTGTCCGATGAAGTGGAGATAGGATGGTTGCCCAACCGTTATGTGCGCCTGCTCTATCGTGGGAATGCCTCTTTCGAAGTGGTGGAGGTGCGCGAATCCCAGTTACAGGTAGGCGATATTCTCGAGACCTCTTCTTTTATTTTGGGAGAGCCGTTGTACTTTCCATACATCTTGCGCAACGGTGAACGCACTCCCTCTTTTGTGGCAGGCAAGAGTGGGGGATTGACATTATTGAATAAGGTAAACTGATGACGTACCCTTCTGCTGACACTTCCGGATTCATGGGAATTCCTTCTGGTATTTCCTCTTCCCAATTACTCCCTATTGATGACTCTTTCACAAACAGGGAGGAACTCTACTCTTCGTCCGAAGGTTTCACCTGCCTGTTCCGTGCACGGCGCTATGGTCGTCTGTATATACTCAAAGCACTGAAGAGCGAATACCGTGGTGTGCCCCTCTATGAACAGACACTCCGCAAGGAGTTTGATATAGCCTGTCCGCTTGAACATTCCCATATCTGCCGTGTGGTATCGTGGGAGACATTACCTGATTTAGGTTCGGTTGTAGTGATGGAATATATCGACGGAGTCACCCTCGATGAGTGGATGCGGACAGAATACTGTACCTCTTCCGAGGCTTATAAGATTGTAGGTGAATTGTGCGAAGCATTGGAGTACCTCCATCGTCATCAACTTGTTCATCGCGACCTCAAACCATCGAACATACTCATTACCCATCAAGGCCAACACGTCAAGCTGATTGATTTTGGTTTGGCCGATGGCGACTCTTACGAGGTACTCAAGTGTCCGGCAGGTACATTGCGCTATGCTGCTCCCGAGGTCAAGAACGGACTGGGAAATGCCGATTATCGTGCGGATATATATTCTTTAGGAGTCGTACTTTCTGAGTTGGCTTCTCAGTTGGGAGAGAAACCAATGCGATCCATTGCTCATCGTTGCATGGCTTATCAACCTGCTGACCGATATCCCTCTGCTCATACAGTGGCCGAAGCCATTCGCCAAACGTCATCAGGCTTTTTGTCAAAGCATACCCGCATTTTGCGCTTCATCTATCTGCTTATTCTTCTGTTTGCGATAATTGGAGGTATGTGGTATGGTTACACCTATTATCTTTCACCTTCTGCCGAGGAAATTCCACCTCCAGTGTATGGTAATGGCATTTTGGATGAGAGGTGATTTTATTAGCGATTAGTGACGAGCTACTAGTGAATAGTATCTGTATCTCATGGCACTAATCACTCGTTTGAGCGAAAATATTCATTTTTTTCATCCCTTACGGGTATAAATTCGAATAAAAGCAGTATCTTTGTACCCGAAAGGGTTGATTAGAGTATCCTTCTTGTAATATTATACCCGTAAGGGGTTAAAAGTGAAGTGTATGAATATAGGAGATTATCTTCGTGCAAAACGTAAACTCTACCATCTGAGCCAAGTCGAATTGTCGGAAAGGGCAGGCGTAGGTATCAGGTTTGTACGCGAGCTTGAACAGAACAAGCCTACCGTACAAATGGACAAAGTGAACCAGGTACTTGCACTTTTTGGTGAAGAGTTGCAACCTGTAAAGATTCAATATCAAGAAAGTAAATGAAACGGGCAAAAGTATTTATAGACGACATCTTTTGTGGTACGCTTATAGAGGATGTTGAGGGATTCCATTTTACATACGATGGGGACTATCTATTGCGAACTGATGCAAAAGCGTTGAGTCCTACCATGCCATTGCAACAGGAAAGTTACGAAAAGGAAGTCATGTTTCCAGTCTTTGATGGTCTTATACCAGAGGGATGGATGTTGGACATTGTTCACAATACATGGAAAATTGACCCCCGCGACAGAATGTCGTTGTTATTGGCTTGTTGTAAAGATTGTATAGGTAATATTAGTGTTAGGAGTTATGGAGAAGACAAATCTGAATAAATGCCTTTGTTGTTATCGTCCTTTAAAGGATGGTGAAACAGATTATCATCCAGCATGTGCCCGCAAATTGTTCGGGAATAGACAGGCGCCCATATTACCCTATTCAAGAGATAACATTGACGATCTTGCATTGGATGTCTTGAAATCCAATGCATCCGTGACAGGTGTGCAAGCCAAACTTTCATTGGAACTTAATAGAGGGGGTAAGAATGAAGCCGATCGGTTAACCATTGTAGGTTTATGGGGAAACTATATATTGAAACCGCAAAGCCCTATATACAATGCTATGCCTGAATTGGAAGATGTCACCATGCGAATGGCCGAAGTGTCAGGCATTTCAACAGTGCCTCATGGGCTAATCAGAATGAGTGATGGGGAGTTGGCTTATATCACCCGAAGGATAGACCGCGAAGATGATGGGCGCAAGCATTCTCTTTTAGACATGTGCCAACTTACCAACCGTTTGACAGAACATAAGTATCGTGGCTCATACCTGCAATTGGCCGAAGTCGTACGTAAATATTCATCAGCACCATTGTTGGATGTACAACGCTTTTGGGAAATAGTCGTCTTTTCATGGATAACAGGAAACTCAGATATGCATTGCAAGAATTTCTCTCTGATTGAGAACTCTGAAGACGGTTATCAACTTGCTCCTGCATATGATTTGCTTGCTGTACTTCTGACAGGCATTGATGATAGAGACGAATTGGCGATGCCACTCACTGGATATGGGGTGGATGCCGACTCTCGGATAGGAGGATTCAGTAAAAATGATTTTTTGGATGCGATGTCACATAGCGGTATTTCCTCAAATGTGGCCGAAAGAATCATTCAAAAGTTCTCAAAATTCAAAAAGAAATGGTTTGAAGTCATTGATGAATCTTTCCTCTCGCAACCTCTCAAAGATAGATATAAATCTCTGATAGAAGAACGGCAGGAAAGGCTCTACCCAGAAATACCGTCATAAGATTAGGTTCTTTCGGCTTATACATTCAAATCTTCAGACCTTGACATCCGTATCTTCATTTTGGCCATATAAGTGCATCGCCACTTCATCTTAAGATATTTTGCGATTTATCCTAAGATGTTTTGTGCTTGAACTTATAATGCTTAAAATCTACTAAAGCAAGATCTTATAGAGGTTTACCGGACACTAATCAAACCGAATAAAGATTGGAATCTTTAGCCTTGAAGATTAGTAATCTTACACGCATAAGATTACTAATCCTTCGGCGAAGGAATAGCATTCTTCACTGCAATCCTGGAGACGCTTACACCGACATTTAGGGTGTCGGAGATACTTATTTACTGTAAAATCTATAAAAACTATGGATTTATTGCACGAATGATAAATTTATTTGTACTTTTGCATCATCGTAACCGTTGTTACGGTAATGCTCATTACGATAAAGCTTGTAGATATGAGATTTTTTGATAGAGAACAAGAGTTTGAAAAGCTTAGAGAAATTGAGGAATTGTCTCATGAAGTAGCTCAATTTACCATCATTACGGGAAGACGCCGTATTGGTAAGACTGAGATGGTCAAGAAGTTTTATGAGAACAAGACAATGCTATACTTTTTTGTTGCCCGTAAAGCGGAAGCCGACCTGTGCGAGATATTCGTTGATGAGGTTCGCACGAAACTGGGCATACCCATGCTTGACAGCAGGGGTATGTCTTTTGCAGCCGTATTCAAATTCATCATGGAATTGTCTCATACTCAACATATCAACCTTTTTATTGATGAGTTTCAGGATTTCTATAGAATAAATCCATCTATCTATTCCGATATGCAAAATATATGGGACAGTTATAAAAATAAGGCTCATATCAACCTGATTGTGGCAGGCTCTGTGAACACCTTGATGAATAAGATATTCAAGGACAAAAAGCAACCACTTTTTGGCAGACAGACAGAAACAATGCATGTTCGACCTTTTAAGCCCTCAGTCCTCAAAGAAATTATGTCTGAATATTGCCCAGGCTATAAGAAGTCTGATTTGTTGGCTCTTTATACCCTGACAGGTGGTGTGGCTAAGTATGTTGAATTGTTTATCGACAGGAAAAAGTTTACCGAAAAGAAAATGATGGATATGTTCTTTGAACGGGATTCCTATTTCTTGCCTGAGGGTAAAAATATGCTTGTCGATGAGTTTGGCAAAGATTACGGTATCTACTTCTCAATTCTGACACTTATAGCACAAGGTAAAAACACACGTTCAGAGATAGAAAATGCTCTCAATATAAAAGAACTGTCGGGATACTTGAAGAATCTGAGTGAAGAGTATGGCTTGATTAGTAAGATGCAACCTGTTTACGAGAAGTCAAGCAACAAGAATGTACATTATGCCATCAACGACCAGTTCCTGAAATTTTGGTTCCGATTTGTATATAAATATACGCACATCATCGAGGCTGGCGGTAATGATAAATTGAGAACGATAGCAGAGCGTGATTTTACAACAGTCAGCGGAAAGTCTCTTGAAAGCTACTTTAATGAAGTGCTGAAAGAATCGGGAGCATACACCCGCCTTGGATATTGGCATGACCGAAAGGGGGAAAACGAAATCGATATTGTGGCCGAGGACGAGTTGGATAACAAGATTGAATTTATCGAGGTTAAGCGACAAGCGAAAAACTTTGATGAAAATGTCCTGAGGACCAAGTCTGAACAGTTCTTCAAAGCCATTGGTTCATTTGAGGGGTACGAGATTGTTTATAGAGGACTATCTATAGAAGATATGTAATTCGACCTGATTCTTGACCTTTTTAGCCAATGTAGCGAAGCGAATTGCCATAGTCAAATAAGTGCATCGTCACTTTATCTTAAGATATTTTGCGATTTATCTTAAGATGTTTTGTACTTGAACTTATAATACTTAAAAACAGTCATCCCAACAATCGAACGATATCGATTGTTGGGATGGCATTTATAGTGTATGTTTGATTACAAACTGCTTACCAATCCTCTATATCTCCACCAATCTCTACACGAACTTGATCGGGATTGGCATTGATAGTGAGGTTTAAGGTATGTTGTTTACCAGCTTTGAAGTGGAACGTATCCTCATAGAGAAACGATACCCCGTTGGCTATAAACTCAATGAATGGACGACGGGTCTCCACACGTTGTGGGACGATGATAGCTTCAAAGGTTTCGTCGTCCACACGCTTTGCCTTAATGGTAGTTTCTTCTCCATATATGTATTTGGTTACCGCACCAGTCGTAAAGTCTATGGTAGCTGTAGGAACTACATTGTGGATATAGAGTTCCGATTCCGTAGGGAATACACCTGTGTAGTCTGAACCTTTCACCAACTTGATTACCAGTTTGGAACAGCGGTGAGCAAACTGGAGTGTGGCTACACCGTCAGCTTGCGACACACCTTCAGCCTTAGCCCATAGGAAGTCGGATGCTTCGTAACCACTCAATGAGTTTTCAGTTTCTTCTGTGGATTGGTCAAGCTGTACCGACCAGATGTGTTCATTGATGGAAGTTGGTTTCATGTAGGGGTAATAACCATACACATCCATCGTGTAATCACTCCAGTAGATTTTCTTTCCTGGTGTCCAGTTTGTTCCGTCGTATGTAGTGGCAATGTTGTTGGCCCAGTTTCCTGAAATCTGCAGAGGAGCTGCTACTTCGTCGGCATATTCCGTTGCATAAAGCCCTATCACATCACCACTCTCAAAGGCTGTTTCCGTAGCGCGGGTGGCAGTAGGATACACCGCTTCCACTTGCAATACTCCTTCTTCGGGCATCTGTATTTTCTCTTCACTGTTGTCACATGCAGTCAGTGCCAACAGCGCTAAAGCCCATGCTGTTCTACTATTTATCTTTTTCATATTCTATTTCTTATTACTTGTTGCTCTTGAATTTAGGTTTGTCACCCATGAACTTTGGTGCTTGCTGCTTGCTATGTATGATGCGGTTGCGGAATTCTGTCCATGAACGGGTTTCTACTTCTTCGTCGTTGACAGCAAGTGCCACATCATTGGCTTTCCACTCTTCGAATGAGTATTCCTCACCAGCATATTGCTTGATACGCTTTACAATCTCCTCACGTGAGATAGCCGAGAAGTAAGATATGTTATTGTTCATGCAACTGGTTGATTCCGAACGGAACACACCACGTGTATGCATATAACCTCCTTCGTAAATATCCACTGTATTTTGGTATTTCTCATCAAATATGAGGTGACTCCAAGGTACATTATACATATTACCCGTTAATGAAAGATTCTGAAACCAACCTAAACTATGAGCATGACGAACTGGAGCGCTTGCATCACCGCAGAAAGGACAAGCAGTAATAAATCCATTGTGATATATATATTCATCACCCAATTTGCCAAATCAGTGGCCACCGGCTTCGTGCTGTACCAATCCGCGGAAGTCGTAGGGGTATTCATCCTCGCTCATCGGGCAGATAGCAATGGCAGAGCCGTCGTCCCACATATAGGTGATGCCACCATACTCACTGGAGTTCTCTATCAGGATGATGACTGTCTCTGACAGATTCTCCTCTGTCACGGTCGGAGTCTTGCAGGCATATTCGAAACAGGTTGTTTCATCGGGTGCAATGCCTTCAGCTAAAGTATATTGTGACCCAAATTTGGCTTCGCGAATGGTATTTACAGTACCCATACCATGGTCAGGTGAAAGTCCCACAACGGTATATACGTTGAAGTAATCGCGGTAACTCTTGTAGGGTTCTACCGCAAAGAAGTGACCAATGGCTTCATTGATACCGTTCAGATAGTGACCTTCACTGATGTCCTTGGCATCGAAGCAGTCGCCCATGAAGACGATGTTGACTCCACCACCTTTCGTTGCTGTTTGATTGGTGATAACATCACCATCTCCGTATTCATAGTCGTATTGTTGAACTGTGGTACGAGTACGATAATCCTTACCATCGAGAAGGAACACTACTTCTCCTTCACGATTCCCATTTCCCTTGGCTAATTCGTTTACAGTGATTACTACCTCCGTCCTTCCTGTCCCACTTTCGGGAGTCACAGTCACCCAGTCAGGCTTGCTTTCTACACTCCAATTCTCACCACTTAGTGCGCGAAGGATTACTGTCTTGCTATTCTCCGCATTGAGTGTACGGAATAGGTTACGATTGATGGAGAAATCACGATGTGCTGTAATACGCTTAAATTCATTCCAATTCGGAGCAGTGATATAATCCACAACTGATGCTTCGGGTACTTCCACTGCAAAATTATCCTTGGCAACTCCATCAAATGCTGAAGAAGAGAGTGTAGGAGGGGTAATAGCATTGCATGTAACAGAGTTAAGATAATTACAATTACAAAAAGTCTTTTCACCAATAGATTCTACACTTTTAGGAATGACTACACCTTCAAGAGTCATACACCCATTAAAAAGTCCTTTAGGTAAAGCTATAATCCCATCAGGAATTTCTACAGTACCAGTAAGACGCCGACAGTTTTCAAAGGCTGATGATCCTAAAGATGCCAATGATGATGGTAAAACTAAAGTCCCACTAAATAAATTGTTTGCAAAAGCTGCATATCCAATACTCACTACTGTTTCTGGCAAATTAAGTTCACCTCGGAATTGACAATAAGAGAATGACTCATCCCCAATTACAATCAAATTATGTGGTAGTTTCAAATGTCCATCAAAACCACATGATGAAAAAGAATTTTCCATAATAGTCATAATCCCTTCAGGTATAGTTAAGTCACCAGATAAACCACTACAGGAATAAAAAGCAAATTCTCCCAACTTCTCTAATTTTTCAGGAAGAATTAAGTCGCCAGTAAAACCTCTACAATTAGCAAAAGCATTACTTCCGATTTCTCTAACAGTTTCTGGAATTTGTAATGTACCAGTTAAATTTGAACAGTAATGAAATACACCTTTTCCTATATACTCTAATGATTGAGGTAAATTTAAAATTCCGGTAAGTGATGAGACTCCATAAAATGCAAGATCATATATTTCTTTCACACTATTAGGCAATATTAAAGAACCCGTCAAGTTTGTCCCTAAAAAGGAACATTGATCTATTCTTTCTATATTTTCAGGAAATACAAATCTTACCAATGTGGATTTACCATAAAATGCGTCCATAGGAATATTTTTTTCTACAACATCTACTTCTTTTAGGTTAATTGATTGTAATATTGGCATTTCATCTCTCATAAAACGGAAATCACGCGAATTGATTTGACCTGTTACCTTGAGGTTTATTATTCGAGTATAATCTTTACCAGACGATTCAAGGATTGATTGTAATGTACCGCTAGTAGGAACATGGATCAGTACATATTCGCGGGCTGAACCGTCGTGCGTAATATTTTCGCTCTCCCAAGCAGTGATGCTCTCACCCAATAGTTTAAATTCAAGACCACTTTCACTCTTCTTGGAAACTTCGATGGTAAACTTATGAAGTTTTCCAGAATGATACATAAACTCCTCTCCTTTACGGAAAATGTAGGATGTACCGTCAACTGTAATATTGAACAATGCTGCAGAAGCCGCCACACTTTGTGGAACGACTACGGCACGGAATGAACCTTCGCTCTTATGGGGTACAGTTCCCGTTGTAGGTATATCGCCAGTAGCAACCACCTCGCCTGTTGACAGATTGATGGTGGCATTGCGTTTGGTATTGGTGACCAATACATCCTTGTCAATAGAGTTCCACTCTCCGTCGGCAAAACCTGTACCCTCCGTAAGTTCCACCAATACACCTGCCATGCGGTGATGAAAACTGATGTTCACAACAGTGGATGTGGGCTTTATCTTCTCAGCCTTTCCCCAAAGGAAATCGGACGCTTCGTATCCTCCCAATTGTCCGTTTGCAGCATCGGTTGATTGGTCGCGAGCCACTTCAAAAGAATATGCATCAACGCTTTCAGGAGAAGAATAGGGATAGTACCCAATGATGTCCACCGGAGTCACTTTGTCACGATAATAGACTTCGTATTCGGGAGTCCACTTCATTTCTTCCTCTGCATAGGCATATTTTACATTGTCTGCCTGATTACCTTCGACTAACAACGTGCCAGGCACATCGCCACTAAAATTTACCACATAAAGTCCTACAGCATCACCATCGCAAAAGCCTTCGTCATTCACGCGCGTAGTGGGTACTTGCTGTATCTCGTTGCGGATTTGGATAGGAACTTTGGGTTCTGTATTAACAACCGATAAGGTGTCGTATTCATCGGTACATCCCGACCATAACCCCAATAAAAAGATTGAGGCCACGATAAATGGTATATTTTTTGTTTTCATTTTTCTACAGTTATTTAAAACCTATAAATTTATTCTGCTGTACCTCCATGGTTCATTTCATCTACGGTCCAGTTACCAATACCGATGTTTACACCGCTATTGGCTTTGTTGAGGGTAACCGTAAACTTGTGTTGTGTATTGGCTGCAAAGGTAAATCCTTGGGTAAGAGTATAGCTTACTCCATCCACAGTTACCACAATGAGGGCTTTTTCGTCCACTGTCTGTGGAACAATGAGTGCACGGTAATAGTTCCCTTCATTGTAGGGAGTAACCATAGTAGCTGCACCAGTGGCAGTCACATTACCAGTAGCAATATTGAGTGACGCATCTGTCTTAACATTACAAATCTTTACACTTACTGTTGAAGCAGCCAACGATTCGGCAGTAAATCCTTTGCCTGGATTGAGGTATACCAATACATTACTAAGGGAATGATCCATAGTAATACTTACTATTCCATCTGTGGGAGAGGCTGCAACCGTTTTTCCCCACAAAAGTTCACTGGCCTTATATCCCTCAAGTGTAGACTGGTCTGTTTGAGTTGAGAAAATGTATGTAGTAGTGGAAACCGATGCATTATAGGGATAATAAGCATAGAAGTCTGCTTTTGTAGTTTGGTCTTTCCAATATATGTCTGTATCGGGTGTCCACTTGGTAGTATAGATAAATCCCATATTATCTACATGGTTGCCAGAAGAGGCCAATGCACCTGGGTTCCCATTCTCTTGGTTCACTACATAAACTCCCACCTTATCACCAGATTCAAAAGAAGCATCGGTCACGCGGGTTGCAATATTTGTTGCAATCTGAATAGGAATTTTCTCTACTTCGGGATTAATCACTGTTTCGTTACTTCCATCTTGGCCGCAACTGGAAGCTAAGGCTACTAAAGCCATTGCACCAAAGAACAGATTCTTTTTCATAGATTTTTATTATTAAGTATTTATTTTTTTTACTTACATATTTTGTTTTAATGAGAATAGTAGCATCTTTATAATGTTTTCAAGAGTGAAAGAAACAATTTTTGATACGGCTTGTTCTTTAATTTCTTTAGAAAGTAAATTAAAAACAGATTTAAGGATTTCTGAAATTGTCGTCTTTGTTTTTATCTTTTTCAGAATATCATCCTTCTCTTCTTTCGTTAAAATCTTCTCTATTAGATAAATAAAATCTTCTTTGCTAACCACTATGATTTCTGAATTGAAAGAAGAATCAGAAAAACGACCATCTTGTTTTAATTTGAAATCCAAAAACTTTCGAACAGATACATTCTCTATAACGAAAGAGAGTTTTTCTCCATCTTTGCGAAAATGTACTTTTTCCATAGCTTTCCAAAAAGCAATCCTACTTTCCTCTTCTATATTTGATTTATATCGCAACTCAGCTTCGTAACGCAATCGCTTTACTCTGGCTTCAGGAATTTTTAGTGCAAGACTTATTTCATAATTGCTTTTCTCAGAAAATTTTAAATTATTTTTCAAACTACCATCTAACAATTTGCTAAAAATGAATACCTCAAAATCATTTTTGTTCATTGAACCAAATCCACGTTCAAGATATTTTTCAATAACGTCTTGTAATTGTTCTTTTCCCATATTTCATGTGTTTTAAAGTTAATATTCCACTTCCTCATTGCCGCAAAAAAAGACGTGGCATCTTGCTATCACCACTACGAGGCTCTGGACTGCCCTGACTATGTGATAAGCAAAACCCACGTCAAACAGATATATAGTTCCCCCAAAGGGGAGTATATGCCGCTAAACGTGGGCGTTTCTTGCTCATTATCCATTGTCATAGTGGAATTGTCCAGATTCCGTAAGCGGGATAATATTGCGATAAACGCCCTTTCCAACGATGTCTGTCTGTAGGGGATGTTCCTAAAGACGCTCCAAAGGTAGGAAAAAACATCTATCTGTGCAAGAAACTATGCTATTTTTTCTGTTCAGGACAGATTCTCGGTGCAAAAGTAGGGCAAATGTGAATGCCAGTCAAGTTCATATAGGTCCATATCGCCCTGTTTTGTGTAAAAGATGTTAAAACGGGGGGTATGAAGGCTTAAAGGTTCAAAGTTCAATGCCATCACACGATAGTAGAGACACAGTAATCTGCTACGCTTAAGTCCAAAGCCAGTACTTCTTAGGAAATACTCCAGTACCACTTAAGAAGTACTGCAGTACTCCTTAAGAAGTACTCGAGTACTCCTTAAGAAGTACTGGGCCTCTGTGTCTTTCCTGGATTTCAGTAGTCAAAGTTCAAGATTCAACGTTTAGCCTATTCGTTGAAAGAAGTGTTAGATGGGTCTATAGGTTATAGGTTTGGAACAAAATATGGGAGGCAGATTAAAATTCTACCTCCACTATATTCGTGAACTTTCCCCACTGTGAACTGGCACGATAAGCGGCTGATGCCCCAATGGGAACATAGAGGGTGCATTGGTCTTTGATCTTGCTGATACCACCACCATATTCTGGAGCAGACAAGGATGGTGGGGTAGATTGCGGCACGTAGATGTGGCGTAATGTTGGTGGAAATTTAAAGGAGTATTCTCCTACTTCTTCGTCTATACTTTTTGCTCCTTTGCCCCAATAGAGCGTAATGAGATTAGGGATGTGATGAGCATTGAAATACCATGTAATGGATGTGATGGAATCGGGTAGTGCCAGATACTCTAAATTCTGGTAAACCACACCACCTTGATTTTCCAAAGTATGAACTTCCTTGGGCAATTCCAAATATCTTAATTCGGTGCCCATGAATGCCCCTCTTACTACTTTTCGTAAGGTGGGAAGAAAATTGTCTGCCCGAGCGGTATCGCTCAAAGGAGGATACCAAATGAGTTTGGAGCCCGATTTGTTGTAAAGGGCACCGTTGTGTACACGGAAGTTGGGCGCATCGTCGGGGATGGAAAATCTTTCGAGTTTGGGGAATTCCTCTACTCCTTCGAGCGTAGTAGCTTGCTCATACGTTTTCATGTCGCGTGGGAAAACGATGTGTTGCAGGTTGCTACATTCCCTGAACATGAAAAATGGAACATGGATGAGTGTGGCCGGTAATTTTATTTCTATAAATTGGGCGCAATCCTGAAAGACATTTCCTCCCAGCGCATTGTTATCTATATTCCATCCTTCGGGACACGTTCCGCCCTTGCGGACGTGGGCTTCGGTCAGGTCAAGGTATGCCAACCTTCCCAAGCCATTGCTTTCATATTGGCCTCCTGCCATGCAATGAAGCAGGAAAATGTCGGTTCCGTTGATGGGACCACTCAATGTCAGGCTGTTCATATAATGCTGTTCCTCAAGGGTCAGCCATTCAGAGAGTGTGCCTGCCATAGTCAGCGTGAGCGAGTCATTCACACTGAAGTCGAACGTGGGGCTTACCCCTTCGCCTAATTGATTGGTCGCATAGGCTTGTGCCTGATAAGGGGTGTCCTTCTCCAACAGGCGGATGAGCCTTTGCATATTCAAGGAGTCCGGATGGTGGGCGACCGTCACTTTTGTCTTTTCCCCCTCGGCAATCCAATAGTAGAAACCAGTTTCGAGGATGGGGAGTCCTCCATCGTCGGTGATGCTGCTTTGCAGGCCGATACGGTGCGGGCCGCGTCCGTACGAGGTGATGGCTGAAAGTATGGGTGTGCCACCTTGGGCGGTGGTAAAGGTCAGTGTGTCGCTACTGATGGTGCTGTATTCATTACCGGTCTCGAGCACGCAACGATAGGTGGTAGCCGTCTGTAGATTGGTCAGACGGGCAGTGATGTCGCGTTCGGTATTCTTGAATCCTATCTCGTGCTCCAATGAGTCGGTCACTCCGTACCGAAGGGTGACGAAACAGATGTGTCCGCTTCCTACGGGGGTGACATTTCCTTGAATGGTGGCTTCGTGACGGGTGATGTCGTAAGCGCGTGTTAACTCTACCTGTGGAGGAAGGTTCTGTGACAACATCTCGTCTTCCTGTTGGCAAGCAACGAGAAGCGTTGCGAATGTAACTACAATGCCGATAAATAATTTTCCTGCTTTCATTTTGAACCTTGAACTTTAAACTATAAACTATAAACTTTAATCCTTAATCAGAACACATATCCTACCCCAATAGTCCCTTCCCAATAAGTGGCGGTGATGGTTTGTATACTGGTAGAGACTATCCAACGGTTTTTATTGGGTCGGAAGATGAAACCTGCCTCGGCACACCAACCATTGGCTGAATAGTAGGTATTGCGCAACCATGTCCCATTCACTTTTTCCCATGCAACGGTGTGGTTGCCATAACCAAATGCTTCGTGAATATACAGGTTGGGTAGTATGGGGTGCATGGCACCGGCCATCAGTGTGTAGCGACCATGACGCTTCTTTCCAGTATCGTAGGGGGCTAATGCCTGCCCTGGTGGAATGCCGTATCGGTTACAATCTCCCTCGGTGGACGGAATAGTGTGAAGGTCGCTCTGTATCGACAGGTAGAAGCCATGCTGGCGTAGAATGCCTATACGCATACCTATAGTGGGTTGATGCCAATTCGTGAATCCACCTATAGCCATACCGAAGGGACGCCAAGGAAGGGTAGGTATATAGGGGATGGCATGGGGAGGGTTTTCAATCCGTTCGTCAAAAGTGTGATTGAATCGGAATCCAATAGGCTTCCCTAAAGGTGGAAGGGATGAAAACTCTATCGGTTGTTTGATGACCAGTTCGTAGGTGCACTTCTCTTTCAAGGGTGGAGAGAATGGGTAATCGCGCCACACGCCCCAACGTGGATGTTTAAGGGTGATGCGCCGGCTCCCCTTGGGGAGATAGAGCCATATTTCACCCGTGTGATCTTCGCGTTTGACAATACCTAAAGGGGAGGAGAATGCGAAAGCGGATGAACCGACAACCTTTACCAACGCACAACCATTGCCGTTGAGGTCTGTTACCGGTGAGACGGAAGCAGACAAGTCATGGGGCAATTGACGGAAACGGGTTACGTCGAACTGTTGTGCCATGCTTGCTGGGGTTAATGAGAACAACCAAAGAAGCAGAAATATATAGCGATAAAAGGTCGTGCTCATGGTTATTCAAGATTGAAATTGCTGAGGTCATACACTTCGTCCACAGGTAGTGGCGTGTCGTTGTCAATCCATGCGGGTTGCCAAGTGCGTACGTGTATTTGTGGAGCGTATGGGTCGGTGAAGTCCCACAGAAGAAACAGGTATCCGTCATCGGAGTAATGGTCGGACTTGTAGCCTTGGCGTAAGCTTACGCCATAGAAACCTTCACGTGTAGGATGACGCATGATGTGAAAATCGCTGAAGTGAATTTCGATGCTACGATTGGTGGCAAATACTTGCTTCAAGCGGGTAAGGTATTCGCGCTTGGTGCGAACATTGTAAACCACTTGTGCAGGAGTCAGGTAGTTGCTTTCGGGGGTGGAGGCTTGTCGGATGACGGAGCCTACGATAATCAGTGCCTTATCACTGAAGAGTTGCTCCAGGAAATCGATATCCTTGGTGGTGTATGAGGTGCGCAGATGCTCTACATAGTTCAGAATCAGTTCGCGATACCCGGCATCATCTTCGGTCAGATTTCCACTAATCACCTTTCGGGCTTCGGTGTAGAAGGGGTGGTTCTCTGCCACCTTTCGCCAATCGGTGGTGTGTAGGGTGAGTGATTTACCGATGGTGGTATTCGCGACGGTTTGTACATTACGCAAACTAAGTTGGTTGATAGCCTCTTCGTGCTTTGTCGTAGAAGGCATTTGGATGGTGAAGACCTCTGTGGTGTCGAGGTTGAGGAGGGGGATGGTTATCCCTTCGAAACTTTGGACAATTTTTCCATGGTGGTTGATGAAGAATGTTTCATCCTTTTGTTGTACAAGTGTGGTTTTACCATTGAAGAAGGGTGTGACACCTGTCGTTTCTTGTGTCAATAGGGGGGTGCCTTGGAGGTCGGCCAAGCTCCATTTCCCTTGTTGGAGGAGCCAGATATGTTTCTTGGAGGCAATGATCAGACTATCGTACAAGCAAGGAATCAGCAACTCACCATCAGAGGATATAAGACCGTATCCGGTATCGTTTTTTATTCGTGCTACGCCATGAAGGAAACTATTGGCGTGTGTTGTGCCATCAGGTAAGTAGAAGAGGGGAGTGCCCTGCTCGTCCATGTAGCCGTAGCGTCCGCTCTTTTCTTCTTTGAAAATGAGTCTCCCTTGACTTATATGACTGCCTATTTGACTATTGCTCAATTGAATGGAGAAACAGATGTGCCCCTGACGGTCAATCACGAGGAAACCCATTTGCCCTTTCTCATCCTTGAGACCTACCACGGCTTTTCCTTCGTGAAAATCAGCGGCATAGTCGTAAATGGGAAGGATAGTCATCTGTCCTTTTTCATTCAGATAACCGTATTTCCCTTGTTGGGTGACTATCAAGGCTCGTCCTTCACGGAAATTGTGCACACGGGCAATGTCGTAATGGGTGTGTTGCGAGGGGATAATGCACCCTTGTTTGTCGATGAGTAGAGGCGTGGAGCCAGGGGTGGATTGCGCCCATGTGACTGGGGCAAAGAAATGTCCGATGCGGTAATAAGTGTTGGCGGACAGAGGCTTTTCAAGTCGTGAAATGTCAAATAATTGGAGTTGACCAGTGGAATCGGATACGGTAAAGCGTCCATTGACAACGGCAGAAGGTTGTGCGAGAAAGATGGTGTCGGTAAGTAACTTTCCTTCCATACTTATGATGCCCCATCTGCCTTCTTTTGAAATCTGATAGGGGAGACCATCTACTTGTGGTGTTGTGTGTTGGCATCCACAGAGTGCGAAAGTCAAAAAAAGTAGTAGGCATATAATAGAGGGTGTCTTTTGTTTCCCTCTATTTCTCCTCAGTGTCTTGATGTTTTTGCCTTTTTTTCTCCTCATTGGCGACCTTCTGCTCCTTGTCAAACTTCTCATACGCCTCCACAATCTTTGTCACCAGTTTGTGGCGCACGATGTCCTTTTTGTTCAGCTCTACGAAGCTGATGCCTTTCACTCCTTTCAGAATTTTCAGGGCTTGCACCAGGCCTGAGGTCTGCGAATGGGGGAGGTCAATCTGCGTCATGTCGCCCGTCACAATCATCTTGGTGTTCATGCCCATGCGGGTGAGGAACATCTTGATCTGTGCCGAGGTGGTGTTTTGCGCCTCGTCGAGGATGACTACGGCGTCGTTCAACGTACGTCCGCGCATAAAGGCGAGGGGGGCTATCTGTATGATGTTCAGCTCCATGTATTCCTTCAGCTTGGCCGCGGGTATCATGTCTTGCAGGGCGTCGTAGAGGGGTTGCAGATAGGGGTCAATCTTCTCCTTCATGTCGCCTGGCAGGAAGCCCAGTTTTTCGCCTGCTTCTACGGCCGGACGCGAGAGGATGATTTTCTTTATCTCCTTGTTTTTCAGTGCACGCACCGCCAGGGCGATGGCCGTATAGGTCTTTCCCGAGCCGGCGGGACCGATGGCGAATACCATGTCGTTCTTCTCGTACTCCTTCACCAGTTTCAGTTGGTTGTCGCTTCGTGGCGTGATGGCCTTGCCGGTGACGCTATAGACGATGACGTCGCCCGTCTTCTCCACCTGTGGCTTGTTGCCCTTGATGATGTCGAGGATGACCTCTTCCTTCAGCGAATTGTACTTGGCGCAATGCTTCTCTAAGGCAGTGATGTGCTCTTCGAAGGCACACATCTGCTCTTCGTCACCCATCACTCGTATGGTGTCGCCTCTGGCCACAATGCGCAGTTTGGGGTACAATGCCTTTATCATCTGCATGTTGGCATTGTTCACTCCGTAGAAAATCACGGGATCCACATCTTCCAGTACGATATGTTTTTCTATCATGCTTCTGTTTTTCGCGAATTAAGCGACAAAAATAGTGCAATTTGTGTTCTTTACAAAAAGAAATCGCCCTTTTTTTGTTTGAAGGTGTTTTTTTTAGTTGACAAGTTAACAATGTGCTAATGTGATTAATGTGGATTAATGTGCTAATGTAATTGATGCGTTAGTGCCGCATGGTCCATTGGCACATTGGCACATTGGCATATTGACACATTGACACATTAGCACATTGACACATTAGCACATTGACACATTGGCACATTGACACATTGACACATTGGCACATTGACACATTAGCACATTAGTACACTCTAAATTTGCAGAAGTCGTGCTAAAAATGTGATATTTTTCGTAAAAGTCGTGCTAAAAATGTGATAAAGTAATTGAAAACTCGTGCTAAAAATGTGATTTTGTTTGGTAAGAGGCAGAAAATCTGTATATTTGCACAATGAAAATATATAGACGTATTACATCATGAAAAGGCTACTCATCGAAAAACTTGAAAAATGGAGAGTTAAGAAAGACCGGAAGCCTCTTGTGCTTCGGGGGGCGAGACAAGTTGGAAAGACTTGGATTCTTAAAGAATTTGGAAAAAAAAGTTTCAAAGATGTCTGCTATATCAATTTTGAACAAAAAGGTGTATTGGAGGCGATATTTGAAGGAGCATTGACACCCAAGCGTATTATTGAACAGCTATCGGTATATAATGGAAAAAGAATTGAGCCGGAAACAACCCTTGTCATTTTTGATGAAGTACAAGAAATGCCCCGTGCTTTGACTTCGTTGAAGTATTTTGCGGAAGAGGCTCCTGAATATGTGATATGTTGTGCAGGCTCGCTGCTTGGAGTAGCGTTGCACGCAGGGACATCATTTCCTGTTGGAAAAGTTGATTTTCTAAATCTGTACCCATTATCATTTCGAGAATTCCTAATGGCTTCAGGTGAAGAGATGCTTGTAGATTATATATTGACTGGGAATCGTGACTTGAATCCATATATCTCCAAATTGACCGATTACTTAAAAACATATCTTGTCGTAGGTGGAATGCCTGCTGCTGTGCAAAAATGGATAGATACAAATGATTATTTTGCTGTAGATGAGGTGCAAAAGGCATTGATTAGTGCTTATGAAAATGATTTTTCAAAACATGCTCCACGTGCTTTGGTTGAAAAGATTCGCTATGTATGGAATAGCATTCCGTCACAATTGGCTAAAGAAAACAAGAAATTTGTGTTCGGACTTGTACGAGAAGGAGCCAGAGCACGCGAATATGAGGATGCCATCCTTTGGCTTTATGATGCCGGAGAGATTATTCGCACGTATAACATAACTAAACCTGATGTGCCATTAAAAGCGTATGCAGATTTGAAAGTATTCAAAGTTTTCCTATTGGATGTGGGATTGTTTCGTTGCCTCAGCGGTTTGTCTCCCAAAGTAGTTATAGAGGGAAGTCGTGTCTTTGAGGAATTCAAAGGTGCCTTGACAGAGCAATATGCATGTCAAGAACTTCAATTGATGGAAAAACTACAAACAAATTACTATTGGACCTCCACGTCACAAGCAGAAATAGATTTTCTACTTTCTGATGGTATGAAGGTTTTTCCATTAGAGTGCAAGGCTGGATTAACGATGAATGCTAAAAGCCTAAAGTCATATAAAGAAAGATTTGCTCCAACACATTCATTTCGTACAAGTCTTTTGCCCTACGAAAGAAATACAGAGGCATCTACCACAAACATTCCACTGTATATGTTGTTTGCATTGGAGAAAGAATGCTAATTCTTTTTTTTATGCAAGATTAGCATTCTTTCCATGGTGTCAATGAATTAAGTTTTTGCAAGTAGAATTTATGGAGATAGAAGGAGATAGTTTCAGTTGACAAGATACAAGATACAAGTTGACAAGGTCATGCGGCACTAAATCCTCGTCAACTTGTCAACTCGTTAACTCGTCAACTAAGACTATTGGCCTTTATCTACCCAAGAGCGAAGCGATATCTCCCTCTAACTCCTTTATCTACTTGTAACTATTTGCGTACCCTTATCCGCAAGGGGTGCAGGATGTGCCTTTTGAATCTTTTCCTCACGTAGGCATGGATGCGGTGGAGGAAGATGAAGAACAGGCAACGGTCGGCATCGAATCCACGGAGGGTGGCATATTGCTCGATGCAGTGGATGGCTTGGCTGATGCTTACCCCCATTTGTTCAAAGAAGAGGGTCGAATCCTTCTCCTTGGGGGTGTTGCCTATCTTTATGCGGTTGATATCAATCAAGGCAAAGTGATAGTGTGCACCTCGCTTATGGAAAAAGATGTTTCCGAGGTTGTAGTCTTTGGGCATGATGCCCTTTTCGTGCAGGTTGGCGGTGTATTTGATGAAGTCCTCGCCAATCAGTGCCTTCTCTTCGTCGGAGAGATTCATCTGTGGAATGTCGCGCATCAAGGGGTAGGGCAATAGCTCCGAGATGAAGTAGCCCGTGTGGAAGATTCCTCCTGTCTTTATCTCGATGTAGGCGATGGGGTGTGCGGTGTCGAATCCTCGCTTCAGCAATTCCTCGGCGTACTCGTAAGCCCGTCGGGCTTTGGTCTTGCGCCACCATGTATAGATGAGGCAGTTGGCCCATGTGGGGCATTTGTAGCGTTTGATTACCACATCCTTGTTTCCCCATTTCACCCACTCTACGGTGTTGCGTCGGTTGCAGAATGTCTTCTCACGCTTATACTTCTCGTTAGGGACGTCTTCCACAAATCCCTTGTACATCCAATAGTGCGGATGGATATGGATTCGTGTTTTCATATCGTCTTCAGATAATAGATGAGGTCCTCCTCTTGTCTTCGGCAAATTCGTCCATCGCGAAGCAGCTGGCAGATGGCCAGGCAGAGCCGCGTGTCGCTCATGTGGGTCAACTCCTGCAATTCGTGAAACAGATACTTGATACCGCCCGACAATTGTTCGTAGATGCGGTTGCTGTCCTCTAAGATTTTGTTCATTGTCATCATCCTGGTCCTCCTTTATTGATTTATGATTTATGATTTCTCCCCTCGTCAACTTGTCAACTTGTCAACTTGTCAACTGATATATGTTTTTTGATGATGCAAAAGTAGTACGATATGTTTAATCCATTCATATCTTTTTTGCCTATCAAATGTTCTGAAATACCTTTTGAAAGGGTATTTCAGAAGAATTAACCGATGTATAGGAGTGTTAAAGAATCTCTTTTTCCAATAGAGGACAGATTAGGGATAAAATAGGGCTTTGCGCATATAAAAATTTTCCCCTACCTGAGAAAAAGTTTTTTCAGGTAGGGGAGAAAAATTTCTTAGGTAATGGATGATGTTTGCTTAACCGACGGGTAAGGCTTGCTTATTCCTGAGATGAGTATGTTATAGTCTCAACAACGGAGGGAGAAGGAATATCCAGGGTGAAATATCCATAAAAGAGAAAAGCGATAACTCCAAAAATCAAGAAGATGATGAGAAAGAGATTGACGTTGGAGATTCCCGATTTCTTCTCTGTGGGTTTATCCTCTTCGCCCTGTTCGTCTCCGTGGGCTTTTTGATAGTATCGCTCGCGATAGGCGGTGCGTGGGTCTTTATGCACACCGAGGGACTTGGAGAAATAATAAGCGCAAACTCCCAAGATGGGGAATGCCAAGATGACTATCGTCCAAAGGATTTTGTAGAGGTCATCCATTTCGCGGGTGAAGACGTCCTTCAACGCAAATGCGATTATCAGTACGATAACGAACAAAATAAGAATTGCGAACATGATGAGATATGATTTTTAAGTTAATAAATACTCTTGCAAAGGTAATGATATAGGTGCGAAAGCACGTGTCTATTTAATAGTAGATGTGTATTTTTTACGGAAAATTAACAGTCGAAGAGTACGTTGCTATTTACTCTCCTCATAGGGGGAGGGTCCGTTTAATCGCTCAACTCAATCACCTCCATATCCTCGAACTTCGAGCCATTGACGGTGAAGCGTACGAGTGTGCGCACCTTGTGGAAGCCGTAGTTGCCTGCCGCGCCGGGGTTGATGTGGAGCATGTCGAGTGTACGGTCGTACTTCACCTTCAGGATGTGCGAGTGTCCGCTGATGAAGAGTTTGGGTGTGCGCACCATCAGGCTTCCCACGATGGAGCGGTCGTAATTGCCCGGGTATCCGCCAATGTGCTTCATCACCACCTCGGCCTCTTCGATGGTGAAGCGGAGGGTTTGTGGGAAGAGGCGACGGATTTCTTGTCCGTCGATGTTTCCATACACGGCGCGCAAGGGGCGGAAGGCTGCTAACTTCTCGGCCACCTCCAACGAGCCGATGTCGCCCGCGTGCCATATTTCGTCACAACTTTCGAAGTATTTCAGGTATTTTTCGTCCCAAAATGCATGAGTATCCGATAATAATCCAATTCTTTTCATCTTTTTTTTGGCTTTGTGGTGCAAATGTACTACTTTTGACGAGAAAATAAAAATAAGTGTTATGAATAATGTGGATTAATGTGCTAATATGCTAATGTGCCAATGGACCATGCGGCACTAACGCATCAATTACATTAGCACATTAATCACATTGCCACATTAATCACATTAGCACATTAGTCATATTAGCAAATTGCCACATTATTAAACCAATCTGCCATGACAAAGAAGAAGTCCGCAAAGGTTACATTCCGCTATTTCGACCGCGATATGAGTTGGCTCTCGTTCAACTATCGGGTGTTGTTGGAGGCTGCCGACGAGCAATTGCCTCTGTACGAGCGCATCAGTTTTATTGCCATTTACACCTCCAATATGGAGGAGTTCTACAAGGTGCGTGTGGCCGAGCATCGTGCCATTGCCTATGGTTTGAAAGAGACGGAGGACACCAGTCGCGAGGAGGCTTCTGCCATACTTGCGCAGATTGTTGCCGAAACAACCCGCCAACTGGCCGAACGTACACGCATCTTCGAACAGATGATTGTGCCCACCTTGCGGAGAAACCACATCATCTTCTATCAATCTCCCTCGGAAGTGGAGGAGGCACACAAACCCTACTTGCAACGCTACTTCACCGACGAGATATTCCCTTACCTGCAACCCGTGCCCATCAAACGGGGGGTGGTCAGCACCTTCTTGCGCGACAACCGCCTCTATATGGCCATGCGCCTCAAGCGTGAGGGACAGTTCGACTATTTCCTACTGAAACTCCCCTATAGCAAAGTGCCCCGCTTCATAGAGCTTCCGCGCTTGGGCGAGTACGACTACATTATATATATGGAGGACATCATCCGCATGTATGCCGCGCGGATGTTCCCTGGCTATGAATGGGATAGTTGCTATTGCTTCAAGATTTCGCGCGATGCGGACATCCTTGTCGACAACATCGCTACCAACGAACTCCTCAGCCAACTGAAAACCAAGGTGAAGCACCGCAAGAACGGCGCCATCAGCCGTTTCCTCTACGACCGGCAGATGCCCGACGACTTCCTTGAATACCTGACATACACCTTCGACATTACCAAGGACGAACTGGTGATGGGCGACCAGCATCTTAACCTCGAAGACCTCCGTCACTTGCCATGTCCCAATCCGATGTTGAGGCAGGAGGAAGAGCGACCCACCACCATGCCTCACAAGACGGTAGAGGCCATGAAAGGCTCCATCTATCGCAGTGTATACAAACGCGATATGTTGCTCTTCTATCCCTACCACTCGTTCAACTACCTTATCAACTTCCTCTACGAAGCCGGGCACGACCCCTTCTGCACCGACATCATGATTACGCAATACCGTGTGGCCGAAAACTCAGCCGTTATCAATGCCCTCATTGCCGCGGCAAAAAATGGCAAGCGCGTCACCGTGTTCGTAGAGTTGAAGGCCCGTTTCGATGAGGAGAACAACCTCGAAACTGCCGAGTTGATGAGGGCCGCAGGCATCAACATCATCTTCAGCATCAAGGGGTTGAAGGTGCACGCCAAGGTGGCTCTTGCCCTCCGCAAGAACAGACAAGGCAAGGAATTGAATAGTTATGCTTACGTCAGTACGGGTAACTTCAATGAAAAGACCGCCCGCCAATATGCTGATATTGCCCTGTTTACCTGTAGCCGCGCCGTTGTGTACGACCTTCAAAACCTCTTTGCCTACCTGTGCAAGGAGAGCGAGAGTGCCGATTTCAAGCGCCTGCTCGTGTCGCAATTCAATATGGTGGATCGCTTGAAGGAACTTATCCGAAACGAAAAACGTTTTGTAAGGTTGGGTAGGAGCGGACACATCATCCTCAAGATGAATGCCTTGCAGGACCCTGCCATGATTGACGAACTCTACAAGGCCAGCATGGCGGGAGTGCAGATCGACCTCATTGTGCGTGGTGTCTGTTGCCTTATCCCTGGCGAAGAGTTCAGCCGAAACATCCGTGTCACTCGCATTGTGGATAGTTTCCTCGAGCATAGTCGCGTGTGGTATTTTGCCAACGATGGCAAGCCCAAACTCTACCTTGGATCGCCCGACTGGATGCGTCGTAACCTCTATCGTCGTATCGAAGTGGTGGCTCCCGTATTGGATAAAACCCTCCAACGGCAACTCATCGATATGCTGCATTTCCAACTCACTGACAATCGGAAAGCCTGCCGGGTGGACAATTGCCTACAAAATATTTTCAAATCATCATCTGACGAAAATATCATCCGTTCACAATACGCTTTTTACGATTATTTATTGGATGAAAACGAGCAAAAATAAGTCTTGCTGCTATTTGTAAGCAATTGATATTTCGTGCGATGAATATCGTATTTGGAATGATAACCGTGCCGAATGCTTATTGTAGTTTATACGATACATTTGGTGTGTAAAAATTGTTTATCCTGTAAACAGTACAATAACAATGCGCTCTATCGCCCTGTTCATCGGTGATGAAACATTTGATGCATATATTATATACAAAAAACTCCTCAAAATCTTTTTCGGGATAGTGAGAAACATGTAATTTTGCATTGTCAAAGTTCAGAAACGAGGTCTTCTCGCGAAGGCCGAATGGACGAACCGAGATACATAGGTTATATGTTTTGACGATTCTGTTTTTAAAGTTTTGATGGTAATGCGACAGCCTGCTTCTTGGTGAAGCGGGCTGTTGTGGTTATATACGGTAAGGAGAATACAGAAGAGTTTTATTTTATTTTTTTCATATCCTTTGGATTTCTTTCGGATATTCCATACCTTTGCATGGTAAATTCCTATATTCTATATAATCGCATGAAAAGACTTGTACTTGCATCCCTGTTTTTTATGTCTATACTCCATTGTGTGGCACAATCCTCCGGTGGGGATTTTACCAAGAGAATCGAATTTAATGTCATCAATTGCTTGTATGAAAAAAGCGCAGACGGCGATTCGATGAAACTCACTTACAAGTATAATCTGTCAAGTAAATCGGCCAATGAGAAATTCCTTTTTGGTAATGTGAATGCTGAAGTGGAATTCTTTACGGAGCCTTCCTTTTCAAGTCCCTATGGGCTTCGTATAATCCGCGATAGCTTGAACCGTTCCCATCTTGAAATTAGGGCGGTAGCCAATTACGACGAGATGGAGAAACTTTTAGGGGAGAAATACTCCAATAAGTATTTGGTGTTTGGTCTTGACGAATTGGATAAGTTCAAAGACTTTAAACTGAGCGATGAAGAGAAAGAGGCTATGGCTGCTCACAACAGGGAGATGGGTGCGAAGCGTGAGAAAGAACGTTGGGAGTTGTATCGGCAAGAGGTACATAGTGTACCTGTCACTGATGCTTTTGCTCAGTTGCTGTTTGAACGTGTCAGTTCTGCTATTGACACATTCAAGGGTGTCTCTTCCCGCAAAATCGTTAATGGCATGATTTTTGAAAATGTCATACTTGATGGTGACACCCGAATATTCCGTTGTGTAGTCGATGATGAAGTTTGGATGCTGAAAGTGCATGAGCCTACGGGTCGTACAAAAGCATTGGCTACCATCTGCGACAATATGTTCAACGATGTAAAGGGGCACACATTTCGTGAAGGGAAATATTTGGAGGAGTTGAAACTGTTGGCCAATTAGTCCATTCTTAAAGTCTTAGCGGAAATGGACTGTAAATGAAAGTGCCATTCATACGGCGCGTTACCCCATTCGGTACGTTAACTTTTTGTTCTTCTTGCTTACATTTTATCAGTTTAAAAATATATATCTGTGCCTCTGTTTTTGTATAAATATTCAATGGGGAGGGTTGTGTAATACCTGTTCTTGTATATATATGCAGAAAACAGAGCATCAAAAGAGCCATTCCTAATTCCAAAAAATACAAGAAAGAGTTTCCTGAAAGTGAACACTCCCACAATTACGCTTAAGCGGAAATTGATTATCGCTTAAGCGTAATTTCAGTAAAGGTTAACTCTTTTTTCATTATCGCTTTAGCGTTTTTCGAATAACGCTTAAGCGTTGCTGGAAAATAGTCAATTTTGGCTGCACTCACTCTATGACTTTTTTGAAAAGTTC
>JAFWYQ010000017.1 GCA_017517605.1 Bacteroidaceae bacterium | reverse complement strand
CAATGCGTAAACTCATATAGGAATAAAGATTTACAGTGTAAACCTATATAGGATTCTAAGTTTAACCTGTCAACTTTTTTCAGTACACCTCAGCGGCACCTTCTTTCGTTTCATTGAAAAAATATTTTCACTTCGTTGAAAAAAGTTTTTCGCCTTGTTGAAAAATATTTTTCATAGGCTTGAAAAAAAATTTGCAAGGCCTCGAAAAGTTTTGCAAAACACTTCATGTTTATTACAGGTGCAGCAGCTAATGGCCGTCTTACCATCACCCCAAAAAGCGGTTGATTTACTGAAAAAAATGCAAAAAGTCACCGATACATATCAATTTATAGATATTTATCGCTATATTTGCATCGTAATATCAATATATGGATATATGGGTGAAGATATTTACACAACAAACCAAGACATAATCATGCTACTCAGCAGGCGGCTGAAGGAGTATCGTCTTGCAGCGCGGATTAGCCAGAAAGAGATGGCCGAGAGGTCGGGGGTAGGCTTGACTACCATCTGTCATCTGGAGCAGGGGGTAAACAAGAACATCACCCTCAATAATTTCATCTCACTCCTCCGCGTAGTCGGTATGGAGCAGCGTCTCGAAGACCTCTTGCCCGAACTCCCTATGCCACCGATGGCATTGAAGCAAATAAATAAGTTTATCCCTAAAAGATTAAGGAGAAACAGCGATGATACAGAATCTTGACGTGTTTTTGTGGGGACGCAAGGTAGGCACGCTCGTGACATACAAGGAACGCTATGCCGAGAAGATTTGCTTCTATTATGACAGCGACTTTCTGAATGCAGGATACGATATCGCTCCATTGCGAGCCTCCATCAACAGCCCCTCCGTAAGGAATGGATTGCCGGTGTATGCCGATAGCGACAAACTGTTTGGCGGCCTGCCCTCCTTCATTGCCGATTCGCTACCCGACCATTGGGGAAATCGGGTGTTCAATGAGTGGGCCAAGGCGCATGGCATCAGCACACGAAGCCTGTCGGCTCTCGACCGCTTGGCATATATCGGTCGTAGAGGTATGGGGGCCTTGGAGTTCCTTCCCCCCGCAGCAGAGGATCTGGAGCAACCGTTCAAGGTCAAGATAGCAGAGCTCTACAGGCTTGCCCAATCTGCATTGACCGAGGCCAGGAACTTCAAAGCCGAGCTACACCCCGACCTGATGATAGAAAGCCTTTTCAAGGTGGGCACGTCAGCCGGAGGTCGAAGACCCAAAGCAATCATCAACATCAACTTGGAGACAAACGAATGCTACTCCGGACAAGTGGCAACCCCAAAGCAGGGTTTCGTGCCGATGATTATCAAGTTTGATGAACATTCAAGCGTGCCCACCACACGCATTGAATATAGCTATTATCTGATGGCCAAGGAAGCAGGTTTGCAGATGATGCCTTCTTATCTCGTTGAGGGCTCCGGGGCAGCCCATTTCATGACCGAGCGCTTTGACCGTCAAGGCGGCAAGAAGCTACATATACAGACTCTGGCCGCTATGAAGCCTGCGGCAAACAGCTACGAAGAGCTGTTTGATGTGGCTTGCCGTCTTGGAGTGCTCCCCTCAGAACTGAAACAGCTGTTCCTATCGTTGACAATGAATGTACTGGGAGGTAATGTGGACGACCACAACAAGAACTTCAGTTTCCTGATGGCCGATGATGGGGCTTGGCACATAGCCCCAGCATACGATTACACCTTTGCCGTAGACCTGTCGGCACCAGGCTATATGAACCGCCATAGCATGACCATCAACAATAAGAATGTCGATATTGAACGAAGCGACCTTCTTGAACTGGCCAAACACTACAACATCAAAGGGGCCGATGCGCTCATAGACAAATGCCTCGAGGCTGTAAGTAAATTTGAGTACTATGCAGACAAGGCAGGCATCAACGGTCAATGGACTCAGCAGATAAAAGAAGAGATCAGCTATCGGGTAACTGCACTGGATAAATAAGACCATCCGCACCAAGCTATTCTTCAAATACAAGACGGAACAGCTTTGCCTCTCATTGGAGGATATGTAGTTCGTGCTCTCTATTCATATATAATATGCTCCCGACCTTTCCGAGGTCGGGAGATTTTTTTATTCACTTACTTTTAACCAGCAACGCAGTTGCGATTAACTCATCGCATGCGATGATTAGTCTGTGGCTCCGCTGCTTTAACTTTAAAATAATACACCATTCATAATCGTAATTAAAAATTAATCCGTACATTTGCACATTCTCGCGCCGATACCTTAAGCCAGTTGTACGGATTAAGGTGGCAGGGCGGGGATGACATAATGGAAAAGGCGTTTACTTGACGCTTTGGTTTGACGTCCTTAGAACTTCGCAACTTCTTTAAGATTTGTCAAAAACAAAGCAACGGTGAATGTCTCATGGGTATGTTTTTGCACTCCTTTGTTATATTGGTCGTGATGATTGGTATAATGTAAGGTGCGTATATACATATCGGCGTGAGGCTTCGCGTTGCTCGTTTCGACAAATCGGGCAATGCGAAGGCCTTAAGGACGTGGAGCGAGCAACGAGTGACTGGCTTCACGCTTTTTTATACTATAAACGGAACTATAGTTTGCCATTTGAGGCCGGTGGCACGTATAAACACATAGAATGATTATGAAACGTATGAAAAGTTTCTTTCTGAAGAGCGGCCTTCTGATGATGGTCATGGGCATGGCATTCGTGTCATGCAGTGAAGATGACAACAACGGAACAGAGATTCCGGGACAGGATGAGGGCAAGAAGCCTGTAGCTGTAGTCTTCGAGTACACCAACGTAGAGACTGCCGACATTATCGAGTATTGCGACATCGTTATGGAGTATAACGACGGCAGTGGCGTGAAGACCGAGACCGTCACTACTACCGAGTGGAAGAAGACCTTTACTACCAATCTCCCCTGCACCTACACCTTCAAGAAAACTGTGACACTGAAGGTCGACAAGGATATGGCTGCAGCCGAGAAGATTAGCTATATCAAGAACGGCCATATCTACAAGTATACTATCGTGGATACTGATGGGAAAAGTGTGAACAAGACTGGCGGTTCCTCACATGTCGGTACGGCAACCTCGGCGGGCAACAAAATTGCCGAGGGCATCACCAAAGGCAGTCTCGATATTGCCAATACATACACCTTCGATGCGGAGGGTAATCTGGAATAATATTCCTATCTATTATATTCATTAAAAAATCAAAGAGAAATGAAAAAGAGAATTTTGGAAAGTAGCCTCTTGGCTATGGCGCTGGGTATGGCATTCGTGTCGTGCCAAGACGACATCAGTGGGCAAGACGTTCCCGAAGGCTACGTCCCTGGCGAGTATCACTACTCGTTGTGTGTGCCCAATGCCAATGATGAGATGTTGGTAGTACTTGATAGCATCACTGCTCCTATTAAAAGTATCGGTTCTTGTCCTGAATGGGCGGTAGCTACCGTAGCAGGGAGTACGCAGGGCAATCATCCCGCAGTGTGTCTTGCACTTAAAGATTGTGGACCAGGCGTGATGAATGAGGGTGATATTGAGATACTATCTGAATATGGCGATAAGGTGGTGTTGTCGTTAACCCAGAGCCTCTATCTTGTGGCAGACGAGAACTCTTCGGACGAGTTTCTTGTAAATTGGGAAGGTCTGGAGTTTGTCAGCATCTACTCTGACCAGGCTTATAAGTTGGTACCTACCCCCTGGGCAGACGAAACAATAACGACACTTCCAGAACACATCCGATATGATGTCAAGAAAAAAGATGGTTGGGAAATGGCTTTCTCATTCTTGAATAGAGAAGGATTTGATGATTGTAATTATTTTGCACTATACAATCGCTATCTTGGTATACTCCGTATATTTCTTTATGTGACGAATCCCGTTACTACTGGTTCGGAATATTCTTTCGAAGTTGATATGGGAAGTACAAAAAAACAAGTGAAATTTCCTTTTTATCATGCATTAGCCTACGGAATTCCTTCTGACCATGTTTCACTTTCCAATACTGAGAACTTATTAGGTGAAGGTGTTCCATCATGTTTCACTTTTAAATCGTTCTTCTCACCTTATGTCGCGAGTACTTCTACTGTACTCACTAAAGGCTGGACAGCTTTTGATATCGATGCTTCTGCTTATTGTCCCACAGAAAAGAATTGGATTGAGTCTGGTGAACAATTGCAAATAGGTTGTCAGACAGAACTAAAGCAAGACGTGTCATTGGCAGGAACACTATCTGCAAACATTTCTGGTAAATATTCGTCAGCTGAACAGACTGCCTCAGCGGCCAGTGGTGTAAGCAGTATGCTTTCTACATTGGGCGGAATTGTTGGTGATGTGCAGAACTCTTCATTGACAGCCATTGAAAAGCAAGTGACAGGTTCTTCCCTAAACACTTATTGTCGCTATATTGGTGCAGCATGTAAGGTTGCGGCATTTGCGTATGACTATATAACTGAGAATAAATACGAAGAGAATCTAACCGATTCTATGCCTGGGAAAATAGAGATGAGTTTGACAGGTGATGTCAAATTATCAGGATATATAAAAAGTCTTTCTTCTAACAGTATATCTCCTATTACATTGAAAGGTAGCACTTTTAAGAAATCCAATGCTGATACCAATTTTGGTAAAGGCGTATGGGGATTAGCTGCTGACCCGATAATATATGTTGTAGATGATTGTATGCTGGGAGAAGTAAAACGTTTTAATTTGACTGTCAACGGAGATGGTACTTATGGAAATTCCGAAGTAGGGAACTATAACTTGCGTATGGTCTCATTCTTGGATCCAACAAGTGTACAATTGAATATTAATACAGAACTTTTTCCGGATATTTCAGATGTGTCAGTGACTTGTAGTTATGGAGTTTATCCAAGTGTGCCAAAAGGACATACTTCCAAATACATTTCATTGTTAGGTTTATCTCGGCCTACTTTAAAAATTGTAGAAGGTTCATCATCTGCAATCTATAAGACTTCAAATACAAATAATAAAGTCAAGTACCTTCAAATTCCTCAAACAAGTTTTATGGCCAAAATTTTTGAAGAGACAGCGGCTAACTGCAAAACCATAAAGCAAGTAGGTAGTGATTACTCATACTATGGAAAAATGGTAAATTGTGAAGGAGTAAACTTTATGATTGATCCGCAAGTATACTTCCCCGTCAAAACAACAAAGGAGTCCATTTTACTTTGTGATGGCGAAATGCCAGACTTTGTAGTTTTGGTGGATGTCACATTTAAATCGAACGGATGTACCTATGTATTCAGTCAGCGTTTCTTGCCAGAAATAAAGTTGATTAAAGGAACGGATGTGGCTGCAAAATATAAAGCACTGAAAACATATAAAGAAAAATGCGAACAGAATAATCCCATCAATAATTTGAAGAACAATAGCAGTGTTGAGGTAAAGCATCCTTCTGGCGCTGCATATATTCAAAAGACTTTGGACATACTGGGTAGAATAACAGAATAACTCTTATTAATTAATTTTAAATTATTAAAAAAATGAAATCAACAAAATTTTATGTAGTATTGCTGGCTACGGCATTGTGTACAGGACTTGTTACATCATGTACAGGTGATGACGATGTGACACCTGAAAATCCGCAAGAGACTCCTCAAGAACAAGGTAGTGTTAATGTTTTTAATCAAGTGAAATATCTTCAAAACCTTCATGTAGAAATTGATACCTTAGGGAATATTAAGCAGCGTGTGAATGGTGCTCCTCTCAACTCAATCGACTCTACAGAACTTTATATTGGTGTAGCAGATTTGGCAGAAGCCTCCGAAAAGTTCAAGAGTCTATTGTCTCCTGATACTGAGGTAAAACTATTAGTTCCCTCAACAACAGATTTGGAAGTTAAGTTAAAAGATGAGAATGGTCGATTATTGGAAACTGCCTATTTTAAGGCTGTAGACAATACTCCAGTATTGGCCGAAGTTACTTTTCAAGAAGGTGATATAATAAAGTATGTGTCTAAAGTCATTTTTATAAAGGAATCTGCATGGCCTGATAATGACTTCTCTCCTTATATGGTGGGAGATTTTGAGACCTACGATACTTTTGAGGAAGGAAAACATTCATGGGTGTGTATTCGAGAGGCTAAAACAGGAACTTCCGGCATGATGATGTACATTAGCAAAAATACCTATTGTTATGATTTATTTACAGGGACTGATGTTTGGGCCTCAACAGAACTTGCAAAGGAAGCCTCTAAAATACTAAGAGGGAATTGGGATTCTTATGTGTCATTTTTTAAAAGAGCAGGCCGTACATTAGATAGTAGTTTTTATTGGACAAACGAGTATTCTTATGGTGTTTTCTACTGCAATCAATATGCCATTAAGTTGTCTAGTGGAGATATTGATTGGTTTGACATTTTGTATCATACTCCTTACAAATGTTATATTCAGTTAAGAACCTTTGGGCTTATTCAAGAGTAACATTTGTTAATCCTCTAAAAAATGAGACATTTCAATGTCTTTAGGTTGTATGTATCCGTGTGTGTCCTATGGGCATGCACGGATATTGAACATTTAGACACGCCATCGTCTGGGCAGGAGGTTTGTGTCCTCTTCTCACCGAAGGGTTTGGGTGATAATGGGTATAATGACCTGATACTTCGAGGAGTGGTGCAATTTGTCAACAATGACGAGTTTGCCAATGTAGAGGTCGATTACTATAACCCGATGTCATTGAACGACGGTGTGCGCATCATTGATGAGTGGTGCGATACGGCCCTTGAAAAAAGGAACAGTCTGTTGGTGTTGGCCAGTGCGGTCTATAAAGATACCCTCACGAGCCGATTGCAGAGAAAGCCTTTGGATACCTCACACCGGCAGGTGCTGATGTTCGAAACGGATGAGGTGAATCTACCGGGTGTAATGACCTTCAATATGTCGATGTATGGTGTGGCCTATATGGCTGGTGCTGTAGCCAACGAAATGCGCTCAAAACCTCTGATAGCATTGGCCAATCGGGAGGATGAGGTGATGACCGTCGTTGCCGATGGATTTAAGGCTGGATTCAATACCTATAACGATGAGAAAAGAGCGGTGGATGTCGTCTACTTGTCTGATACAGGAGGAGGATATGCCATGGCCGACTCGGTGTATCGATTGATGTATGACTGGAGTATGCACTATAGTTTTATATTTCCAGTGATGGGTGGCTCCAATATGGGGATATTCAAGTATTTGCGTGAATATCCTCATGGGGTCTTTACAGTGGGGACGGATGTAGACCAGAGTCATCTTTGTAACCCCATGGTGGGCTGTATGGTAAAACATATTGATTGGGTGGTAGAGGAGTATCTGGAGAGGTGGACGGCGGGCGAAGAACTGCCCAAACACGTATTGTATGGCTTGGAGAGTGGCTATGTGGATTGGGTGCCATCGTACAATTTTGAAGGAGTGTTTGATGAAACACTGATACGTGCGAGAATGGAAGCCATAGAAAAAGAACGAAACTATGGGATGGAATAAAAGCATATTCGTATGGGTGATGTCGCTGGTGTTGTGCGTATCGTGCAACAAGGAGCAGGGGATATTGCCCGAAGATACCATGCAATGGGAAACACGCAAGGTGGCTGTAGTATTGCCCATGCAGAATGGACTTGACAAACATTGGAGGCGCACGTTGAACCAATGTGCCGAAGACTTGAAGCAGGCCTTTGCCATGCAGCAGAGAGGTATAGCCTTGGAATATGAATGGTATGACGAGGATAGTGAGGACTTGGAGCAACTGACCGATGAACTATCGAAGCGTAAGGAGGTGGTGGCCGTAATAGGTGGGTATCATTCGGATAATGCCAAGAAGTTGGCTTCGAGATTCTGCCGTTCACAGGTAAAAAAGACTTTCTTTACCTTGGCTACAACCGAAGAATTGGTACGTGGCTTCTCCTCGGCTGGCTGTTTGTGGGCAATGACGGAGACGGACATCGCCCAGTGTGAAGTTTTGTTGGCAAAAGCATATGCTTATGGAGCAAAAAGCGTAGGCTTGATTGCCGATGGAAGTTCCTTGTATGGGAAAACCTTCGTGGATTGGTTTGCCTTTCAAGCTAAGGAGATGGGGATGGAAGTAACAGGTATCTATGATTATGCGCATAGCAGTGTGGATAAGGAAGCTGCGAAAGCTGCGGCATCAGGAACCAATTTCTTGATCTGTGCACCCAATGATATTGAAGGTATTCGCAAGATACAGGAAGCTATGCATAGACAAGCAGCGGGAGGTCTTCCCATACCAAGATGTCTATACTCTGATATCGCCTATGGTACCGATGTTGTCAAGCTATTGGGGGCATCGGCTAATGGACTGGAAGGTGTATGCGTAGGGGCTGATCCTGAGAGCGGATTTGATGTCTGTTACGAAACAACTTATGGAGAGCAGGCTACCAACGGGGAGGCACAAGTGTATGATGCTGCAATGATGGTAGGCTATGGATGTTATCTGCAACTGCTACATGAGCATTTATATGATAAACAATTGGCACTTGACGAAGCACTCAAGATATTAGTTGACGGACGTGGTGATTATCAGCATACATGGTCGACAAAGGGTATGAGCGATTTTATTACGGAACTGACACAAGGGAAGACACCTGACCTAAGAGGTGTTTCTGGCACTTTGGATTTTGACAAGAAAGTATATACTAATATTTTGAATAGCATATATCATCATTATATGGTATATGATGGGCAATACATTATATTGGATTATAATGCGAGTAACAGTTCGGAACGAACCAGTGAGACCTTAGCTGGATGGAATTGGAAAAACGACCGAATGCAAGAATTGGAAGAATGTACTTCAACTGATTATACCTATCCTGCGCTGCATGAGAGGTGGGCACTTTTAGTGGCAAGTTCTTCTGGATGGAACAATTATCGCCATCAGGCAGATGTGTACTATATGTACCAGTTGTTGCGTGGCTATGGATATGAGGATGACCATATAGTCCTTATTGCAGAAGATGACATTGCCTATAACAAGAACAATCCGAATCAAGGAATGGTAAATATCCATCTCGGTGGATCAAATGTATATGAAGACTTGACTATAGATTATCATCCCTCAGAGTTGGTGCCCGAGGATGTAAAGTCTATCTTGTGTGGAGAAGAGAGCGAACGATTGCCTCATGTGATTTCGGCTGATGAGGATGATAATGTCTTCTTCTTTTGGAGCGGACACGGTATTCCTGAACACCTGATGTGGCTGAACGATAGAAGGGGGCTTTCGAGAGAACTAGCCCAAGAGATATTTGCATCCATGCACGAAAAGAAATGCTACAGAAAACTATTGTGCCTGATAGAAACATGCTATAGTGGTAGCGTGTTTGATGCTGTAGAGGGATTGCCTGGCATACTCGCTATTACTGCAGCCAATGCCAATGAAACATCTAAAGCCGATGTGTATAATTGTGATTTAGAGGTTTGGATGTCAAACCGTTTTACACTGACGTTTCAGGATTGCATAGTAAAGAATCCATCCATTACTATGCGCGAGCTATATTATCGCTTATTCAATAACACCGTAGGATCGCACGTCACGGTATTCAACGAAGAGAACTACGGCAATATGTATACTAATACGATGCGCGAATTCTTAGAATAAGCCATCCGTTGTGCATAAAGAAACTCTATAAGGTCTCAGAAGAATAGGCGTAGACGTACTGAGGAGGTCTTATAGAGTTGTCTTGTTCGCAAAAAGTTCTTCCTGTGTATTGTCCTATCCTTTCCATCTTTCCGCCCAATCCCCAAGCCGAGCCAAAAGAACGCAGCCACGACCGATTAGGAATTTTCAAAGTGATAGCAAAACGTGCGTTTTTGAGTTAATAAGTTTTTGAGTTTAGAAAGTCTATACTTCCGATTTCAACACCATGTAAGCAAACCGCAGGGTTTGCCTTACATTATGCTACAAAATCTTTGTACAGGATTTCCGGGCGTTTCGTTTAGTGAAGCCTTATATTCTATAGATTATTTTGATTAATCTTTACATCCTTTATTATTTATCAATACAACAGCCCAAAAGCAAATAGTGGAACGATGTCTGTGGAGTAATACTCGATATCGTCGCGTACGACAATGAAAAAATGCACTTTTTTTCGTGCGTTTATCCCTTTTACGCAACATTCGCTCGTTGAAATTTTGCTTTTCTCTCGGCTTGCACTAATTTTGTCTCCTAAAGAAAAAAGAAGAAAATGGCTAAAGGGAAATTGGCGAAGTTTGCCGACATGGCAGCCTATCCGCACGTATTCGAATACCCTCATTCGGGGGTCGAGCAGGTACCGATCTGAAAGCAGCCAAAGGTTGACATGGAAGATAAAAAAGCTCCGCCATTCCGCTGAAAGAAGATTCCTAACAGCGGTTAAAACAATCCCATTACGGGGATTTCCACAAGGGGAATAAAAAACATTAAATGCAATAATAAGGAACCATGAAACACCGATTATTCATCCTATGCCTTGCCTTGCTGTGTAAGGCTGCACTATGGGCTCAAGCATGGACCGAACCTATGATTCCAGCCGAGAGTCTTGACAACCTGAGTTCCACTGAGACCATCTACTTCTACAATGTAGAGGCCGACGCCTTTGTCATCAATGGCATGGAATGGAACACCAACGCTTGTGCTACCAGATTGACCAATGGAGATAAAGCGGTATCATCGGCACAGCAGTGCGTAGCATTCGTAGGCAACGGCAAGGTGAGGGTGAGAGTCGCCAGGTATGCCGACTTGTTTATCTCGTGCCTCGGCAATGATGCCAATAATATCTACGTGGACCAGAACCAAGGGCAGTACTTTACCTACACTGAGACTGCTGAGGATAGCCGTATATATACCCTCAATAACGATACCTACAAAAAGGACCTTGACGTAAGCTGGGCTTATGGCGGACACCTGACCATCGTGGACGGTGCAGGCAACACGAAGTGGGCATTCATCAAAGAAGAGAATATCACCAACGGAAAGTATATGGTCTATAAGGCCAAGAAGGCACTTTATGGGCTGTACCAATCGCTGGCCGAAGCGGGCAAGACCGCCCTCTATGCCGAGAAGCTGGACGAGGCCTATCAGGTGTACGCATCGGACGAGGCCACCTATGCCGAGGTCATCGATGCCTCGAAGACGCTGTTCAATGCAACATACGCCGACATCGCTGGCGGCGTGGATGTGTCGTTCCTCTTCACCGAGGCCGACATGGTGGGCACTGCCAATGCCAGTGCCTGGGCAAGCGGTGGAGTGACCTTCGGATGGGGTGCATTCGAAAACTACCACACCGTATTCAAGCTGAGCCAGACACAGACCGTACCACAAGGAATATATGATGTGATGCTGCACGCCTTCTACCGCGAGGATGGCTCGGGAGCGGCTCCCGTGCTCACCGCTCAAGGCAAGACAAGTGCTACGGCCAAGGTGCCCTCATTACTCAACATCGACTTCGAGATGACCAATGCCAACAGTAACAACTGGAAGGAGGGCGGAAAGAACTTCATCCCCGATGGTCTGCAGTCGGCAGGTCAGGCTATCACTCACGGAGATGCCACAGCACGGGCCGAAGGTATCGTAGTAGGTGCCGACGGACAGCTCACCATCACCGCCGAGGTGAAGACTGCCGAGCAGTGGTTTTGCTGGAGTGCGATGCGCATCACCTATCAGGGACTGGGCGAAGCCTCACTGAAAGAGTCACTGGCAGCAGTCATCGCCGAAGCGGAAGCACTCTACGGCGAGGGACAGGGCAAAGAAGCTGACAAGCTGAGAGCAGTGATCGACGAAGCCAAGGCAGTATATGCCGACGAGAATGCAGCCAACCATCAGATATCAATTGCGGAGAGCGAGCTGAAAGAGGCGATGGATGCCTATCAATGGGTCAACGCTTCGGCTGATAATCCCGTAGATGTGACAGTACTCATCGAGAACAACAGCTTCGAGAGAAACTTCGATAGCTGGACGCAGACGAATATGGCAGCCCAGTCAAACACGGCCTTCAACCTGAAGCATGGAAACATCTATGTAGAAAAGTGGACTGACAAAGGAGGCAAGGTAGGCGATGCCAGTGTGATGCAGCGCGTGAAGAACCTCGGACTGGGTGTATATATCCTCAAGGCAGCCGCACAGAATATCCAGGAGGGAAGTTCTGCCACACAAAAGAATGCATGGATCGTGGCCAACAACTCCAAGGCAGAGGTCACGGGCAAGGATGAATTTGCGGTCACCTTCGTCAATATCGAGAATGAGGCCACGATAGGATTCATAGCCGAGGGGGCTACGGGCAACTGGATTGCTGTTGACAACTTCCGACTCTACTATGCCGGTGGTGAGTTTGCCGACTTCAAGAAGGAACTGCAGAACTATGTAGACACGGCCAAATGCTATGTAGAAAAGAAAATGCAGGAGACCGTGCTCACCAATCTGAACACATGCATCGCTGCTGCCGAGGCCGAGCTGCAGAAAGATAATGCCAACGGTTACACCACGGTATCAACTCCATTGAGAGAGGCCGTAGAGGCAGCCAAGGCATCCATCAAGGCTTATGAGGCTCTCGCCACTGCCATTGCCGCTGCAGAAGCCGACTATGAAAACGGGGGCGCAGAGGGTGCCGAGAAGTTCCTTGCCGTCATCCATAGCGCCAAGGCCGTAAACGAGAGTCTACACTCAACACTCGAGGAGATAGCTATCAAGATAGCCGAACTGGAAAAGGCGACATTCGAGTTCCGTATCGCCAATCCTACGGGCACAGTGCCCACGGTGAAGACCGACAAGCGCTATGTACGTGGCGCCATTGCTGCCTTTGGACGAATGACGGTGAGTGGCGTAGCATCTACCGAAATCTTGGAACAGGGATTCTGCTGGAGCACCCAGCCCAACCCGACCGTACTCGACAACCGTACCACCAAGTACTTAGAGAACAACGGGCGCATGTACTGGATGGATATGGAGCCTGCTACTATATATTATATGCGTGCCTACGCCATCACCAAAGGCTATGCCGTAGGGTATGGTGATGTCATCAAGATGTCGACCCTACCCCAAGGACAAGTGACCTACTGGTACAACAACGGTGGCGATGCCGCACACAACGACCGTATCAACACCGCACTCACGATAGCCACCACCTACTGGTCGAACTACACGAGCATACGCGGCTTCAACGTGTCGTGTACCTTCTCACCCGGTACACCCACTGCCGACTGCGGATATGGAGGAAATATGCGCATAGGTACTAACATGGGGCAGCGTGCAGGAACATGTATGCACGAGATGAACCATGGCATCGGTGGCGGCACATTGGAAATATGGGGCGGATGGGTAGACTCTCCGCTACGCGAATCGATGAACGGACACTGGGCTGGCGACCGTGCCAACGAAGCTGTGCGCTTCTGGGAAAACAACAACAACCTTGTCATCACAGGGGCCTATGACGGCGGACACTGGGGTGTAGTAAACAAGGGGGAGACCTACTCACAGGACAACATCTTCCACAACAAGTACCCGCACAACGGTGCTCATCT
>JAFWYQ010000002.1 GCA_017517605.1 Bacteroidaceae bacterium | reverse complement strand
GCCAACATGCTCAGCTGTGTAGGTTGGGTTATTGTTGTTGTTGTTACATTCGTGGTCTCTTTCTTCATCGACCGTGTGCCGCACAAGTTACTCTACGTATTGGGCCTTTTAGCAGCCTTGGCCACTTGGTTCGTTATTCTTGGCGGTGTCGATAATATGACTACACTTTGGCTCTTCTCTATCTTGTGGGGTATCAATGGGGGTATCTCTGTGCAGATATTCTATGCTTTGTGGGGTTCAGAGTTGTTCCCAGCCAAGTTCCGTGCCGGCGCTCAGGGACTCATGTTCTTTGTCGTTCGCGGCCTCTCTGCAGCTTGGGGATTGGCATTTACCTACATCTATGGCGAAAATGGCGAAGGTTTCACTGTTGCTGCTTATTGTATGATAGGACTTTTGCTTATTTCACTGATAGTGGGTGTAATCGGATGCCCGAATACACGAGGCAAGTCATTGGAACAGATTACCCGCGAACGTTACGGAGACAATTATTAATCAGAAATAAAGACTTGAGATATGAGTATATTAGACAATCGTCCCGCATTGGCCAAGGCCGTGGGACAAGTGGCAGAGGTTGCCGGTTACCTGTGGCAGAAAGGTTGGGCCGAGCGTAACGGAGGCAACATCACCGTGAACATTACTGAATATATTGATGACGAAATCAAGGCTATGCCTGCCATCAGCGATGTGATGCAGATAGGTACCACATTGCCTCACTTGAAGGGATGTTACTTCTATTGCAAGGGTACCCAGATGCGTATGCGCGACTTGGCTCGTTGGCCGATGGATAACGGTTCTATCATCCGTATATTGGATGATTGTGCCAGCTATGTCATCATTGCCGACAATCCCGTGAAGCCCACTTCAGAGCTTCCTTCACACTTGAGTGTGCACAATTATCTGTTGGCCAAGGGCTCTCCTTATCGTGCTTCTTTGCACACTCATCCTATTGAACTGGTTGCTTTGACACACAGTCAGAAGTATATGCAAAAGGATGTGGCTACCCGTATGTTGTGGAGTATGATTCCCGAGACCAAGGCCTTCTGTCCGCGTGGACTTGGCATGGTTCCTTACTTGATGCCCAGTGGTGTGGAGTTGGCTGATGCCACTATCAAAGCCATAGATGACGATTACGACGTGGTGATGTGGGAAAAGCATGGTGTATTTGCCGTTGATACTGACATTATGTCGGCTTTCGACCAAGTAGATGTATTGAACAAGTCTGCACTTATCTACATCGCAGCCAAGAATATGGGTTTTGAACCTGAAGGTATGAGCGATGCCCAGATGAAGGAACTGAGCGATACTTTCGGTTTGCCGAAATAAGTCTTTTATTCCATAAGCAACGTACTATATAGTCTGTTGCTTTATACTATATAGGTTGTAGCTCCGTACTATATACGTTGGAGTTGCAACCTATATATGTTTTGAAACTATTGTAAAGAATGGCTGTCTTTTCCATTTCTTACTCTTCGTTGAAACATTTGACGAATTATCTGAAACAAGCCGCAATGTTATAGTATAGTATCTTTCGTACCTTTGTTGCCAATTATTAACTTATATTTTTCAATTATGTTACGAATGAAAAAGCTTTTCTTGTCATGCATCATGGCTGCAACGTCGTTCTCGTATGCAATCGCAGAGGCAGACCCCAATTTCTATGTTTACCTCTGTTTCGGACAGTCCAATATGGAGGGTAATGCCCAATGGTCAACTGCGGACAACCAATATGTGGATCCCCGATTCCAGATGTTGGCAACCACCGATTTTTCAAGTCCTAAACGTGTGATGGGTGAATGGTATACTGCCAATTGTCCTATTGTCAGTCCGATGGGAAAGTTAGGGATGGCCGACTACTTCGGGCGCACTATGGTGGCAGCATTGCCTGCTGACGTAAAAGTGGGTGTGGTAGCAGTAGCAATGGGAGGAAGTCCCATCGAGATGTTTGACAAGTACAAGTATTCTTCTAAGTTGGCCCAAAGCCCTAATGAATGGTGGGCTACATTAGCCAAGAACTACTATGGGGGGAAGCCTTACCAACGCCTTGTGGATATGGGAAAGAAGGCACAAGAGAAAGGTGTAATTAAAGGAATCTTGTTGCATCAGGGTTGTTCAAACAATGGAGACCCCAATTGGCCATCTATGGTGAAGACTATTTATAACGACCTGCTTAAGGATTTGAATCTGAAGGCGGCAGATGTACCTTTGTTTGTAGGCGAAACTCTCCGTCAGGAGAATGGAGGTTCTTGTTATGCCCATAACAATGTGGTGGCACAGATGCCCAATACAGTTCCCACTTCCTACGTGGTGAGTTCCAAAGGTTGTCCGGGGAATGGTTCAGATCCTTGGCACTTTTCTGCTGTAGGCTATCGGATGATGGGGCGAAGATATGCTTATCAGGCACTTGAGGCAATGGGGCTTGAGGCAAAGAAAGACAGTGCTTACACTATGCCCAATAATTTAAATAATTTCTATACAATAAAGAGTATCGAGAACAAGGATCTTACTATAAATGTCAACGAAATACATGATTTGACACTTATGGCAACTTTTGTTGATGGTCATAAAGAAGACTTGGCCAGTGAAGCGACTTTTAGCAGTTCCGATTTCCTTATAACATCTTTTGGACGCATGAAGGCTACCTCGGAGAAGAAAGGTACTGTTACTGCAGTATTTACGGACTTCATGGGTACCCAACACACTATTACGATAAACATCAATGCGATTGACCCCGTGTCTATCGAGTCTCCTCAAGTGGACAGTAATGAAGAAAAAGAGTACTATGACTTGAATGGCCGCCTCATTCCCAATCCTTCAAAAGGTATCTATATCTTGAAAGGAGAAAAGGTGGTTGTGAAATAGCAGGATAGATTACGAAAACTGTATTCATAGTATTTAGAAATTGTACAAATTGCGAGATTTGTCGGCAGAATGTGTGGAAGAATAAATCAAAACCATTACTTTTGCACTGACTAATTAGTACTAATAACTTAAATTCATAAGAAAATGGCTTACGTAATTAATGACGATTGTATCGCTTGCGGTACTTGTATCAGCGAATGTCCTTCTGAAGCTATCAGCGAAGGCGAAAAGTATTCTATCGACCCCGATAAGTGCATCGAATGTGGTGCATGTGCCGATGTTTGTCCTTCTGAAGCTATCAGCTTGGGATAATTTAGGGTACAATATTAAAGAAAATGAGGCAACTTCCATATCAATGGTAGTTGCCTTTATTTTTTCTTATCTCACTGAATAGTTACTGCATACGTCCACCGTAGGGGCAATCCCTCGTGGTTGGGCATTATGGTTTTGCGATGCCTTATGTGTGTGGGCACCCACAAGGGGATGCCCCTACAGCTTGCGTTCACAGATGCTTCCTGACGTCAGCCTTTTTTTGTACCTCTTTTTACTTGATTTTTCCCTTAAAAACGCATTAAAATCCATTCCCCTCCAAAAATAGTGTATGAAAATCATACAATTTTAAGGCTCAAAAAACGATTTAACAGGTTTTAACATAAAAGTTCTTGCAAGTATCAATATCTTTGTTAGCGGAAAATGAACTGCGCGAGTGAAGAATGAAGAGTGTTGAACTTCCACGTACCACTCAAGTCTTTACTTGGAGTACGCATAAGGGTAATTCAAATTCCCCCAAAGGGTAATTCCGATGCCTCTGATTGGGGACTGATTTTCTCCAGTTTGGGAACTCCCGTTTCCCTTAAGAGGAACTCGCGTTTCCGTATAGGGGAACTGCAGTTCCCCTGCACAGAAACGACAGTTTCTCTACTGGGAAACGCGAGTTTCCACGAAAAGGATTTTAGAGGGAATTGTAAGATATTGAAAATAAGCATATAACAATAAAAATGCGATTATGAAAGATTACTTGAAGAATCTGTTCGCTGCACGTGGTGCAGCCTTTTGGCTCAACCTGTTGGGCTTGAGTTTGGCGTTTGTCATCTTCTACGTGTTGATGGCGGAGGTAATGTGGCACGTGACCTTCGACCGTTTTCATAAGGATGCGGACAGAGTGTGTCAAGTATTTTACGAGGATACCTCCCTTGAAGAGTGGGAAAAAATATTTCCTTCGTTGAAGGAGAAAAAAGATTTTTCAGCTTCTTTCTCCGAAGAGATTTGTCGCTCAACGCAAGATTTTGAAGCCTCAGTTATTGTGCTCAACGGTTATAATTACGATTTGAGTCCTATAGATGTTGAGGGCATGAATGAGCCTATTAAAGCACCTGTTATTGATGCAACGGAAGGATTGTTCGAGGTCTTTACTTTTAATTTGATAGAAGGGAATACGGCCGCTATTCACGATCCGAACAATGTTTTTATTCCGTTAAGCCTCGCCAAGAAACTCTTTGGAGAATCCGGTCCTTACGTAGGTCGCCGTTTTGGAGAGAAAGACTTTTGGGAGGTATGCGTGGGAGGTGTCTATCGTGATTTTCCGACAAACTCCCAACTGAATAATGTGATGTATCGGAGTTTCAGCCGTGAACGATGGGACAGGTTCTTAGGTGATGGAGACCTCAAGGATTTTAATCTTTTCGTGAAATTACGCAAAGGAGTGGATGGTGAAGTACTTTCTGAGAATTTGCGGATTAATAGCATTATGCTTCGTAATGAAGCTGCTCGTTTCACTTTCCTTCCTATTCACGATGTTTATTTTACAAACATTGAAGACCGTGTGCATTTGGGTGAAACTTTTCGCAGACATGGTGGCAACTATGGGGTTGTGACGCTTCTTGCGTTGGCGGCTCTGTTTATTATTGTGGTGGGAAGCATCAATTATGTTAACTTCTCTATGGCCATGGTGCCCTATCAGATAAAGAACATCAATGTGCGGCGCGTGTTTGGCGAAAAGGCTTCGAGCATCCGCTGGCATCTGATGGGGCAAGCTTTGCTGAATGTGGCATTGGCCGTGTTGATGGCTTATGCTCTGTTGGTTATCATCATTCAAAAAGGTTTGGTGGACGAGTGGCTGAAGTGTGATTTGTCTTTCGGGCATAATGGTGCGGTGATAGGTATGACCGTAGTGTTAGCACTGTTGGTTCCTATCGTGGCTGGTGGTTATCCTGCCTGGTACGTCACATCGCGTAAGCCCGCATTGGTCATCAATGGCAGTTTTGCGCTATCACCTGCTGGCCGCTCTCTTCGACGCGGATTGATAAGCTTCCAATTCGCCGTGGCGATAGTGACGGTGCTGATGGTGTTGCTTGTTATAAGTCAAAACCATTATGTGCGGACAGCTCCCGTAGGGTATGCACGCGATTCGGTGATGTATGTATTTGTGAAAGACTATTGGCAGATGGATATGGAGGCTTACTACGATCCTTTGACCGACCTGATGAAGAACCATCCTGCCGTGAAAGAGGTTTCGTGGTCATATTATTGCCTGGGTGAGGATAATAGGAGTAAATGGAGTACTACTTATGAAGGGAACTTTGTGGGATTTAAAGGTTTCCCTGTAAGTCATAACTTCCTTACAACTATGGGAATTAAAATAACCGAAGGACGCAATTTTCGTCTTGAAGACGAAGGGAAAACCTGTGTGATTTGCAATGAGACTGCTCGAAAAATGTTTGGGTTAAAACTGAACACCTCTTTTTGGGGGGATATTATTGGTTTCTGTGAGGACATCAAGTATGGCTCGTTCAAAAAATCCTTAGAACCAATTGCTTTTGTTGTTGGACAAGGGAGGGGAGGTTATTGTGTGCTTCGTCTGACATCGCCCGACAAGATAGCCGAAGTGAGACGCTATGTAGATGAGGTATTTGCCAAAGTAATTGATGGCACTTCTGAATGGGAAATCTATACCAATAGCGATATTGCTGATGCAGCTTATGCTGACGAAATGAGACAATTGAAACTTTTGGTGCTCGTCTCCATTATTTCCCTCCTAATTCCTCTTATCGGAGTCTTCGGCCTCGTCCTCTTCGAGACACAAGCCCGAAGGAAAGAAGTCGGCATCCGCAAGGTGTTCGGTGCCACCACCAAGAGAATTCTTGTGATGTTCAATTGGGAATACCTCCGCATTCTTGTGGTCTGCTTTGTCATTGCCGCCCCTGTCGCCTACTCCTTGTATGAACGGTGGATTGAGACCTTTGCCTACCGCACACCGATGCATTGGTGGCTCTTTGGCGTAGCCTTCCTGCTGGTGGCCGCCGTCATCTGCCTTACCGTCACCGTGCAGAGCTGGCGCGCAGCCAAGGAACGCCCGGTGGATACGATAATGAAGTAAAGGGGGCAGTCCGAGAACTTTGTTACGTCTCTGTTTGGCAAAGACAATTATATGTTCAAGCGAAGCGATAACTCCTTTAACTCCAAAAAGTTGAGCTTGCGAGACTTAAACTTTTATTCTGTTGTCTGTTCCTTGGGAAAGTTTACCAGATATAGTTTTTCTGTAGCTCGGGTAAAGGCTGTGTATAGCCACCGGTAGTATTCGGGGGTCATCATTTCTGTGGTAATGTATCCCTGGTCGATATAGACATGGCTCCATTGCCCTCCTTGTGCCTTATGGCAGGTGACGGCATAGGCATATTTCACTTGCAAGGCATTGAAATACGGGTCTGTCTTAAGTTTTTTCAGTTGTTCCCGTTTTTGAGGTATGTCGGAATAATCTTCCATGATGGAATTGAACAGGTTGTCGCTTTGTTCATGTGTCAAGGCAGGAGATTCGCTTTGCAGGGTATCGAGCAGTACGGTGGCTTCTATTTCGAAATCGTCGTAATCGGGGAATCTGACGGTCACGTCTGCAAAGCGGAATCCGTATAGGTCGCGTTCGCGGCGTACCCGTCGGACCACAGCGATGTCTCCGTTGGCTATAAAGTCCATCTCCTTGTATTCTGTAGCCCAAAAGTAGTTGTTCTTGGCAATCATAATCATATCGCCACTGCTCAGTTCCTCTTCGCGATACAGAATCCGCGAACGGATGCCGTTGTTGTAGATGTTGGCCCGTTTGTTGCTGCGGCAAATGACCATGGTGTCGTCTATGCCTACTTGGGAATAACTTTGTTCTAAAGCCTCTATCAATTCATTTCCCGGCAGATTGCAGATGTCGGGGAATCCTGCAAGTTTTACTTGTGGGAGAATGCCATATCCGTTGTCGCACACCAATCTCCTTAATTCCGTGGCATTCCACAGGATACCGGATGTGTTCAGTTGCCTTACCACCTCTTTTAGCTCGCATTCCGTTACGTCCAGTCCGTACCCTGCAATGAGGTGTCTTGATAGAGCAGGACTCTCCTCCTCACCAATAGGTGGGAGCTGAGCTGTGTCGCCAAGTAGCAGCAGACGGCAACCTTGGCCGGCGTAGACATATTCGATTAAATCATCAAGCAGACGCCCGTTCCCGAAAGTTTTCCCCGAAAGTCCTTCATTGGCAATCATCGAAGCCTCGTCCACAATGAAGAGGGTATGTTGGTGCAGGTTGTCAGAAAGGGTGTAATTGCCGCCTTCTCCATTAAATACTTTCTGTCGATATATTTTCTTATGGATAGTATAGGCAGGGTGTCCGGCATGAAGTGAGAACACTTTGGCCGCACGTCCGGTGGGAGCTATCAATATGACTTTTTGCTTGATGGAATCCAGTAGACGAACCAAAGCTCCCACTAAAGAGGTTTTTCCTGTGCCGGCATATCCCTTGAGGATAAATGCATCTTTTTCTCGTCCGGATAACATGAAATCCCCTAACTTTTCTATGGCTATTCTTTGCCCTTCTGTAGGCTCTAAGCCAAAAAAAATCTTAAATTGTTCTATAAAATACCTATTTATCATCTTTTTAAATGAAAAAAAACCGCGAATGTTCGTTAATTAGATTTATTTATTCTAATTTTGCGGCACGAATATAAACTAAAAAAATTAAATATTATCATGAAAGTATTAATTAATTCAATTTTGGCCCTTTGTGCCCTTGGTCTTCTCTATCTTTGCTATGGTAGTATTATGGGACCTATTGAGTTTGAGAACGAGAGAGATTTGAGAGAGAAGGATGTGATTGCAAGCCTCATTAACATCCGTGATGCTCAGGTGAATTACCGTAATATAACCATGAAAGGTTATTGCGATAATTTTGACACATTGATTCAGTTTGTGAAAACTGCTCAATTGCCCATCGTGAAAAAGGAAGGCGAATTGACTGACGAGCAATTGGAAAATGGTCTTACTGAAAGAAAGGCTGTAGAGATGATTGAAAAGGCTCGCAAGACCAATAAGTGGAACGAGGTGAAGAAAGCAGGTTTGGAAGGTTTCAGCCGCGACACAGTGTTTGTTAGCTTGAAGGACTCTATCTTTGGTGCAGACTTCAATCCCGATTCATTGTGCTACGTTCCTTTTGGAAATGGAGCCAAGTTTGAATTGGAGACTCGTGTGGACTCTACCCGTTCAGGTACTCCGCTTTATTTGTTTGAGGCAAGAACTCCGTATGAAGTATATCTCTCAGGCATCAATGAGCAGGAACTTTTGAACTTGATTGACAAACAAGACAAGTTGAATCGTTACTGTGGCTTGAAGGTGGGTGACGTAGAGGAGCCTAACAATAATGCAGGTAACTGGGAATAATCAATTTGTTCGTGTTGTGAATCCGACATTATACGATAAGAATCAAATATTGTCCATCCGCCTTAGTGCGGATGGATTTTCTTTTTCTATACTTGACCCTTCGGGCAAGCAATCCTTTCTTTATACCTCTGTACCTGTAGACCCAAGCATTTCGTTGACGGCAAATATCAAGCAGACATTGGCTGGGAATGATTTGTTGTGCAGTAAAAGTTATGCTCGTATCAATGTGTTGTTGGATACTCCTAACTGGTCGGTAGTTCCATTGGAAATGTTTGAGGATGAGCAGGCTGAAATTTGGCATAAACATTGTCACCATGTGACTTGTGGTGAAAAAGTGTTGTACAATATTTTGGATCGTAGCAATGCGGTCATTGTGTTTGCTATGGAGCAGGCGGCTTGGCAATTGGTGCAGGAAATATGGCCTGGTGCTTATGTGTATGCTTCAATTACTCCTGTCATCAATCATTTGGCGTTAAAGAAGAAGAGCAGTATGCCTGTTGCCAATAGGAAAACTTATATTCACCAAGGTCGCCGTTCGGTTGATGTGGTTGTGTTTGACCATAATGTGCCGTTGGTGTTGAACACCTTTCCGTGTAGGAGTGTGGCAGATAGCTGTTATTATGTGTTGAATCTGTGGAAACAGTTGGCGCTGAATCAAGAGCTCGATGAACTTTATTTGATAGGTACTTCCACCGAAAACGAAGAATTGGCGGTTGCTCTTAGACCTTATATTAAAACTGTCGTAGTGGTTAATCCTATGGCCGAATTTAATCGTTCTGAAGTGGCAGCATACGAGGGAATCCCCTATGATATGCTTGCTTTGTTGCATGTCAATTCGTAATTATAGACCATTCCGATGAGAGTTATTAGTGGAATATACAAGCGGCGGAGATTTGAAGTACCGCGTTCGTTCAAGGCGCGTCCTACTACCGATTTTGCAAAAGAAAATCTGTTCAATGTGCTTGCTGCTTACCTTGATTTTGATGAGGAAGGTGTCACGGCATTGGATTTATTTGCAGGTACGGGTAGTATCAGTATCGAATTGGTCTCGCGTGGATGTTCGCGTGTAGTATCCATTGAGAAAGATCGTCATCACTATGCTTTTATTTGCGAGATTATGCGCCAAGTAAAGACAGATAGATGTATTCCAATTTGTGGCGATGCTTTGAAATATATCTGTAAGTCGGGCGAACAGTTTGATTTCATTTTTGCCGACCCTCCGTATGCGTTGAAGGAATTGGCGCAGATTCCTGATTTGGTGTTGCTGCATGGCCTGTTAAAACCAGATGGTCTATTCGTGTTGGAACATGGTAAGGACAACAGGTTTGACAGTCATCCCTGTTTCTTGGAACACCGTGCTTATGGCAGTGTGAACTTTTCGTTTTTCCGTCCTTCGGAAGTAATGAATCGAGATATTTAGTTACCAGACACCAATAAGATTTAGTCGCAGGTGGTGTATCGTTAAAAAAAGTGCGGCTTGCATTCTGAAAAATGCAAGCCGCACTTTGTATCTTATGTTACGGATTATTCTTTCTTCTTATAGTTGGCTTGTATTGCCTCTTTTTTGGCTGCGGCGGCAAATTCCTGCGGGCTTATGTTGACGGGTTCAATCATGAACTCGGGCACATTGTAGCTTCGTAGGTAATGATGGTAGAATTCTGGGTCTTCTTGTGGAACGGCGAAGGCCTTGTGGTCGTGTCCCTCCTCATCTACATAACTCAAATAGAGACGTGTATAATTGTTGTCATCCCTTCGGCTGCTGAAAAGGATCCAACGTCCGTTGCTCGACCATGAATGATAACTTTCGGCCATTGGGCTGTTTGCATTTTTTAAAGGTCGTACAGTGCCCGTTGCAAGCTCCATCATGTACAAGTCCGCTTCGGGATGCCATATATGGAAGCATCCGTCATCGCCTTGAGTGAACAGCAGATAACGACCACATGGACTTATACGTGGCAGTGTGGCACTTTGGCCGATGGAAGCGGCATCATATACCAATTCGGCATCTCCGAAGGTCTTCGTTTCGTTGTCGAAAGAGCGGCGGTAGAAGTTGTATCTGATTTCATCATACCGGTTGATGACGTCGGCATCCTGTGTCAGGTTTTCGTTATGGATGAAGTGTGCTGAGGCATAGTACAGTGTGTTGCCGTCAGGTGACCACCATGGGTAAACTTCCATTTCATTCTCTTCAGCACTAATGGTACTCACCTGGTTCTTTTCTACATCATACAGGATGAGGTCGCTTTGTTTGTCAAACACTTCGATTTTGCCAGGTTCCTTGGTATGGAACGATTGTCCAGTCAAGTTCGTGGAATAGGCAATGAGTTTCTGTGTAGGATGCCAGCTGGGGTATACACCGGCACTGATGGTTTCAGGCGTTTTCAAGTTTACTTTGCGTGGTGTGCCATCAGACACAATCATGGTGCCTCCATGTCCCTGTCGCATGTGGAACTGCATGTTGCTTGTCCCGTAATTCTGGTAAGAATGGCAGTTGATGCATTGTGCCACTTTTTCGTTGCTAACCAACATGTTGTTGTACACTACGGTTTCGTCAAAATTGCAGAGGTGGCGTTGGTTGATACTCAGCATTTCGTAAGCGATGTACGAAGGAGAGATTACACGATAGGAGATGTAAGGGTCTATCTCCTCTTGTGCCACTTGGATGGAAAAGGCTTTGTGGCGTGTCCATTCCTCTCCTTGGCGCGTATATACAGTTACCTGAATGGCGTTTCCTTTGGCGTTTTGCATCATTTCTTGCCATTCATCCAAAGGGATTTGTATTTTTTTGCCGTTGCCATACGTTTGTGTTTCGCTGGCCCAACAGAATTGTGCGATACATTCATCGGCATTTTCAACCATAAAATTCAACGGCGCGATGTTGCACGGGATAGTTACATCAGTGTAATCCGGGTATATGGTCGGTTGGCTGTTTGCTTCGCTGAAAGTCTCGGGCAGAGAGGGATGGTTGCTGCAAGAGGCAAATGCAATCAGCATACATAGTATATAATAAGGTATGTATCCTTTATAGTTCATAATTCCTAATTAATTTTCTGACTTAATAACTCTTCACATTGTTACAGAAGTAATAGAACCACCAGAACGTATCTCCGAATGCAGGTCTTACGGCTTCGGCCACTTGTTCCTCGTTTAGTCCTTGTCGCATGAATGCCTGCACCTGGTTGTTGAATTTCTGGTATCTGTCAACAACCTTCCGGCGGTCGAAGGGCATGTTGCTGATGTCAACATTCTTTTCAAGATTACCGTAGAGGTAGGCGGCTTCTTGGTAATGTATAGGCATCTCCTTTCCGTTGTGCAGTGTGGCATATTGGAAAAAGCGTGGCCAAAACAGTTGTATGTTCTTGCTGATTAGTGTATAGTTCAAAGCTACTTCTTGCATCAATGGGTTATCGGCATTGGTAGTATTGGCGAAGTAATGCAGTAGGAACATTTCGCACAGTCCGTTGTCGCTGTCAAGACTTTCATCTATATGCTTGTACAGTTCGCTTACTATTTTGAACTCGTCTGATTGGGTTATTCTTTCAGGATGCAGGCACAACTCTTCTAACCGTTCTGCTTCATCTCGATGGAAGGTTGTCAGTTTTAGCAGATTAAGGTATTTTTTTGCCGCATTATATTCGCCGCTGACCATTGCGCATCGGGCAAGGATTTTCAAGTAATTGACAGAAAAGCCATATTCCACTCCGTTCTCGATAGCCCATCGTGTCGCATAGTTTATGACGCCGTGTTGGTAATAAAGCATGGGAGCAGACATGTGTACCAAATGTGTCGCAAGACTGTCTCGTGTGTGGAGCAACTTCCCGCCGTTATCGTAGCGGAACATTTGGTTTCCTGTTTGTCCTAAGTTCATCAAGGCAATGTTTTTCAGCATGACCATTTGTCGCGTCGGAGTCTCTTCCCATTCGCGCGCTTCCTGTAACACTTTCCGCCAATTGCTTTCTTGGGTGTAACGATACATGCGCATCTCTGCATGGTAATTGAAATCGCTGAAGTTTGCTATCCAAATGGCGCAGGCGCATCCTGATAGCACCACTGTACGTACGATGATTGTCTGCATACTTGTCTTCAATCTATTCTGCCAAATCGGACAGAAAGGAATAACGAGGCAGGCAATTGTCATCACGTAGAAGGGGGCAAGGCTAATCCATGAGGTCAGATTTTGGGTTTCAAACTGTGGAAAGCCGTATGTCCACGCATCTTCTATTCGAATTCGGTTATAGTGATAATACCAAAGTAGCGGCACTATGCCAATTATTGCTATTGTGCAGATTAGTGGCATGAAGCGTTGAAGACCGTCTTTTTCACTCTCTAAGGTATAAATGATGGCAATCAGTACAGCACCGAACAAGGCATACCATCCCAAGAAGGGATAGCCTATAGCAATCCATAATCCTAACCAAAGGTATTGCCATGAGCCGTGCATTTTCCGACCGAACCATGCTCCTGACATGACGAGCAGCAGAGACAAACTTTCGCTGAACCAATATCCAGGAATCTTTATGTGATATATCCAGTAACCAAGGTCAATGGTAGAACAAAGCAGGGCTGTAATAGGAATCAATGCCAAATGACTCCATCTTTGATTCAGTCGGAAAGCTTTTAATGTAATAAAATAAGTTGCTAACCAAATAAGAATCAATAAGGATGCTCCTACAATCGGATAGTAGAAAAACTGTGTAAGGAAACAACTTGCCCAATGGACTAATCCGCTTGGAGTTGCTATCATTTCGTGAAAAAAGGTTTTATTGGCTAAGAAAAGAGAACGTTCTTGTACAGTGAACAAATAATCGCTGTTCATGCCTACCAGCATCCAGCCGGCAAACAATGCAAACAATACAGCCTCCATCCACGGCTTCCAGCCAAATCTATTGGTGTATAATTCTTTAGGAGGCGTTGGTGTATGGGATTGATTCTTTTTTTTCATGGGGATGTGGTCTTCTGATAGGGCCGATCAGAATGCTGACCAGCCCTATTCAATATGTTACTTCGTTACTTCAACAGAGCTAACGTATTTTTGATACGCTTCATGGATTCTACGATGTTTTCATCCGAAGTCGCATAGCTCATACGAATGCATTCGGGGCTTCCGAAAGCACCTCCACCCACACAAGCTACATGACCAACTTCAAGCAGGAACATTGCCAAATCGGCAGCGTTTTCAATCGTACGTCCTTCGTAGCTCTTGCCAAAGTATGAATCGCATTTGGGGAACAGATAGAAAGCCCCTTGTGGTACGTTTACTTCGAATCCGGGTATTTCTTTGGCCAATTCAACAATGAGGTTACGGCGGCGCTCAAAGGCTTGACGCATCTCTTCTACAGGGGCTTGTGTCCCTGTGTAAGCTGCTTCGGCAGCCTTCTGTGATACAGAGCAGGGGCCTGAAGTGTATTGTCCTTGCAGCTTGTTGCAGGCTTTCACAATCCATTCGGGACCGGCAATGAATCCGATACGCCATCCTGTCATGGCGTATGCTTTTGATACACCATTTACGATAATGGTGTTTTCCTTCATTTCTGGGAACTGGGCAATGCTTTCGTGTTTGCCGACATAGTTGATGTGCTCGTAGATTTCATCGGCAATTACATATACCTGTGGATGTTTTGCCAATACGGCGGCCAATCCTGCCAATTCCTCTTTGCTATATACCGAACCTGTCGGATTTGAAGGAGAACACAGGATGAGAGCTTTGGTTTTTGGGGTGATGGCTGCTTCCAATTGTTCGGGGGTAATCTTGAAATCCTGTTCGATACCGGCACTGACAATGACGGGAGTTCCATCAGCCAATTTTACCATCTCGGGATAGCTTACCCAATAGGGAGCAGGAACAATCACTTCGTCACCTTCGCCAACCAGAGCCATAATGACATTGCATACTGATTGTTTGGCACCGTTGGAGCATGAAATCTGTGCTGCAGTGTATTCCAAATTGTTTTCGTTTTTCAATTTGGCAACAATAGCATTACGCAATGCAGGGTATCCCGGTACTGGAGAATAACGTGAGAAATTCTCGTCGACAGCCTGTTTGGCCGCTTCCTTGATGTGGTCAGGGGTGTTGAAATCAGGTTCACCCACACTCAGGTTGATAACATCAATACCTTGAGCCTTCAGCTCATTGCTCTTTTGTGACATGGCAAGCGTCTCTGATGGAGAGAGGCGTTGCAGACGGTCGGATAAGTTGTTCATTTAGTTTGTTTTTTATTTTTAGTTATTTATTCTTCATTCGTAACAGTCCGGTAGATATTTTTGTACTTCCATAGTCCATGCGTTGACTTCCATAGTCCATGCGTTGATTTCCATATTGCATACAGGTTTGTTCTTTCATACTTTACGGCTTTACCTTCTTTTTACTCTTCATTTATATGTAATCGGTGTCCCATCCTGTCTTGTTTGGTTTTTAAATACCGTTCGTTGTATTGGTTGGGAGCGACTTCTATAGGCACAATTTCCTGAATGCTCAGTCCGTATGCTTCCAAACCAATCCGTTTTACCGGGTTATTGGTTAGCAGACGCATTCTGCGTACTCCAATTGAACGTAGAATCTCGGCACCTACACCATAGTCACGTTCGTCGGCTTTGAATCCCAAGCATAAGTTGGCATCTACAGTGTCCATACCTTCTTCTTGCAGTTTGTAAGCACGCATCTTGTTCATCAGTCCAATACCTCGTCCTTCTTGTTGCAAATATACAATCACACCTTTTCCTTCCTGTTCAATCATCTGCATAGCTTTGTGTAATTGGGCTCCGCAATCGCATCTGGCAGAGCCTAAGATGTCACCTGTAGCACACGATGAATGTACACGTACAAGAATGGGGTCATCTTCGTTCCATTTACCTTTAATGAGGGCCATGTGTTCCAGTCCGTTTGACTTTTGACGGAAGGCAATCAAACGAAAATGGCCGTCGGCTGTTGGCATATCTACTTCTACTCCCCGTTCTACCATTGATTCTTGTTTCAAGCGATAGGCAATCAGGTCGCGTATAGAGATGATTTTAATACCGAATCGTTCAGACACTGCTTGCAATTGAGGCATACGTGCCATGGTACCGTCTTCGTTCATGATTTCGATAAGGGCGGCCGCTGGACGTAATCCGGACAGTCGTGCCAAATCGATGGCGGCTTCGGTGTGTCCTGCACGGCGTAAAACCCCTTTGTCTTGTGCGTAGAGGGGACTGATGTGTCCTGGGCGGCCGAAGGTGGCAGCAGTTGATGACGGGTCGGCCAATGCTTGAATGGTGGCGGCACGGTCTTGTGCTGAAACACCTGTGGTACATCCCTCTAATTTGTCAACTGTTACGGTGAAAGGGGTTCCTAAAATGGAGGTGTTATGGTTTACTTGGTGCTCCAACTCCAATTCCTTGCAGCGTGAAATCGGCAGGGGGGCGCATAGCACACCTCGTCCATTGGTGACCATGAAATTGACCTTTTCGGGAGTGATTTTCTCGGCTGCCACGATAAAGTCTCCTTCGTTTTCACGGTCTTCGTCATCGACTACAATCAGGAACTTTCCTTCGCGGAAGTCTTCAATAGCTTCTTCTATCGTATTCAGTTTGAAATTCATATATGTTCTGTTTTTATTCGTTCAATAATCCTTTCGCTCGTTTCCACAATGTTCTTCAAGTCTTTGTCCAACCGATGGCCGAACATCCAGATGCGCAGATAGAACACGATGCCGATGGGCACTAAGATGCCGCATACAGCATTCAACCACAAGAATCTGGATGGGCTTTTGTGTGCACTTACCGATAGGATGGGGTATTCGTTCAGATTATTCAATAATTGTGTATCGGTGCTGTTTCCCAATGTCTCTACAATGCTTTCCAATTCATCGTTTATCTCTTGGATGGCAGTGTCGTCTTCGTTTCGGGTAAAGATACGTATGTAGTTGGGAGCGTGGTCAAAACGTTCCTGTTCTGCGTATGCCTTGCATTGCTGTTGCAGGATGTTCAAACGGTTACATACTTCTACATAGTCGGGGTCTTCAATTATAACTTCTTTTTTGAAGATATGCCGTTTGCTCCTCAGACCCAACAGTTTCATAAAGAAAGCCTTGTAGGCATCAATATTGAACACTACCGAGTCGCCATTGGCTTTATATGTGAGCCATGCTCCAAGGGGGGCCAACACCATGGTGCTTACCCATACACCGAACCACATTGCCAATTCGCCTTCGCGAGCCATTTTGGAGCCGGTATTCTCGATTACGTAGTAGAAGATGAACAATATAACTGAGATGATAACTGGCATACCCAATCCACCTTTGCGGATGATGGCTCCCAATGGAGCGCCGATGAAGAAGAAAATCAGACAGGCCAATGACAATGTAATCTTTTCCCACCAGAATTTCTGATGCTTGCGTATGTTCTTGTCACCATCGCTGGTGATATAGCTCTTCATTGACAGGTCGGAGCTTTGTGTCTGCACGCGGCTCAAGGCGTTTTGTACGAGTTGTTCCCGTTTCTTATGACTTTGCACGTTGAAGAGGCTGTCCAGATTGACTCGTCGGGGTAAATTCTGTAATTTGACGGAGTCGGTGTTGGTCAGTTCAGCTTTCTTGTAGGTTATTCTTCGCGAGTCGGTATAATATCCTCGTCCGATACTGTCAAAACGGGCGTTCATGGAGTCAATGCTGTGTCCCAAGTCCTTCATGCCTTTGGCTGCGGCTTGGTTGCTCAAGGCACTGGCATCCATTTGGTTGAAGTTGGCATCAAATTCTATGAGTGAGTGCTTTTCCCGGAATGATTCCCGGCGGTAAGGCACATTCTTTTGTGCCATGCTTTGTGTCTTCAAATTCTCGAATTGTTCGCCGCTGTACAGATGCAGGTTGAGGTACTTCTTGTCGGCAGTCATCTCCATACGTCCTGAGTCGGCTACAATGATGTGGGCATTTTCAAAGCCGTCGCTGAAGTTGTAAATCATTACATCGTACAGCATTCCGGTATCGCGGTTCTTTTTCTGCACATACAGATTGTATCCGTCCAGTTCGTGGTAGAAGGCTCCTTCAGGGATGTCCAGTTCGGGTGACTTCTGCTTCATGGAGAAGATGAGGGCATACAGTTCAGTGGTTACTCGTGGCCCGATTACATTCTGGAAGTAGAAGGAGAAGCAGCTGATGCCGAATACCACAACGATAAGTGGCCGCATCACTTTGATGAGCGGGATGCCTGCCGCTTTCATGGCGAGCAGTTCGCACCGTTCGCCGAAGTTGCCGAAGGTGATGAGCGTTGCCAACAGAATGGCCAATGGCAGGCTCATGGGGATGAACATCAGCCCTGAGTAGACAAAGAATTGTGCCAGTACGGATATTTCAAGTCCTTTTCCTACCAATGCTTCAATCTTTTGCCAAAGGAATTGCAGCATGAAGATGAAAAGGCATATAAGGAATGTTCCTGCAAATAATTGCAGGAAGCTTTTGATGACGAACAGGTATAGTTTCTTTATGCGTAGCATCTCTGTTGTTTTCGTATAATTCAGCGCGCAAAAGTTCTACAAAAAGGGTGGGAGGCCTTCTGTATTTTGGGGAAGTTCCGGACTTTGGGGATAAATTACATGCCGCACAGGCGTATCAGTTGGTTTACCTCGATATTCCACAATTCGGTCAAGTCCTCCACTTCGTCCTCTTCGGCAAAGTCTGTAATCAGCAGGGTGTAGTCTCCTGTCAGTTCGTTGTTTTCCATTCTTATCTCGAAGAAACTTTTGGGGTCTTCGTCGTCCAACCAATGGAAGCGCATGTGTGAGTTTACTCGGCGGTGTGTCAGTTCGGCCTGTCGGATTTCGCTTTGGTCCCATTCAAACGTGTAGATGTTTTCATTGACGTCTACATTGTCGGCCATCCAAGTTTGCAAACCTGTGGGTGTGCCTATTGCATTCCACAAAATGGGGCCGGATACGGCATCGAGGTTGTATTCGAGGTTGAATTTTCTTTTAGCCATGTCTTGTTGATTATATATTATCTCTAAACTATTTTTGGATTTACGGGTACAAAATAAGTGTTTTTTTCTTATATATAAGGTATATAGGGCTATCTTTTCACTCATTTTAGTATATATACTTCTTTTTCTCTCTTTTGTGAGCAAAAAACGGCAAAAAAATTTGGCTGTTCCAAAAGAAAGGTCTATCTTTGCACCCGCTAAACGAAAGATGGCGGGATAGCTCAGCTGGTTAGAGCGCATGATTCATAATCATGAGGTCCCCGGTTCAATCCCGGGTCCCGCTACAAGAAGGGTGAAAGCTGCATCAGATGATGCGGCTTTTTTTTGTGCGTATACATACGGCTTGTGCTATCTATTTTGGGTCACTCCAAAAAGTCGGTTGCATCCCTTTTGGACCTTTACCAGAGACCATTAGGAATACGGACATAAGTGCAAGTGCCAATGAACTTATATTAAAGTGCCAATGAATAATGTTGAGTATCTGACGGTCTCCTGTCATTCTATATTTACAACCGGTTTTTCGGACTGACCCTCTATTTTGGGGGCAGCGGATTTCTCGGGTCTGTCCGCTGACTTCCGAAAGCTTTGTTGTGTCTCTTTTCGTTGGAAAGCAGAGAGACAAGGACACAGAGCTATTCCTTTTCCCCAAAACAGAGTCTCTCTTATGCTTTTACTGTATAAAACAACTCTGTGTCTCTGTGTCTCTGTGACTCTGCTTTCTAAAAACAATTATATATGCAACTGGATTTTTGGAATGGCATTATTTCTGTCAGAAGTAAAGAAAAGTCGCATTGGTTTGGAGACCGATGCGACTTTTAAGGGATGATGATTGCTGTGGTGTGGCATGAGGGGTGGAAATATCCCTCATTTTTGTCTTATTTTGCTTTATTTCTTGTCTGTTTGGAATATTTTGTGCAAATTTACAGCCGAATTTGAAAATGTTGCATCTGTTTTTATGGAAAAATATACGGAAATCCTAGATGTTTCGAAAATTACTACCGAGTGTGAGGTTTTTGAGCCTTATGGGCTTTTCTGCAAGCTGTTCAAGGCCTTGGTGACCCCGGGTTTTGACCGTCACAACGAGGTTGAAATCAATTTTGTGGTGGAGGGGGCTGTCACATATTATTTGCAGAATCGGCGTATTGTGGTGCCGAAGTTCGGTCTGGTGATTTTCTGGGGGATGTTTCCCCATCGTGTGGTGGAGGTGGAGGAGCCGAGTGCGTATTATGTGTGCACTGTCCCGCTCTCGCTGTTTCTCAGTTGGGGGTTGCCTGAGGCGTTTGTCGGCAGTTTGTTGAGGGGCGAGGCGCTGGTGTACGAAGAGTGTGGGCTGAATGCCGAGCTTGACTGCCAGTTGTTCCGCACGTGGAGTGCTGATGTGGCTGCTCCTGTGCCGGATACGCGTGCCATGCTGCTGGAGATGCAGAGCCGTCTGCTCCGTCTGTCGGCACATGCCCGTGAGGGGAAGGTGTCGGCTTCTGCGGTGCCGGCGGGTGATGTGAATCTGGTGGAGCAGATGACGCTGTTCATTGCCCGCAACTATCGCCGCTCTATCCGTGTGACTGATGTGGGGCGTGCCGTGGGGTTGCATCCTGACTATGCCAACACGCTGTTCAAGAGGGTGTTCGGCTATACGCTGAGCCATCATCTGATGATTGAGCGGGTGACGCAGGCGCAGCGGAAACTGCTCACTACGCAGGACTCGGTGGTGCGGATTGCGGAGGATTGCGGATTCAACTCTGTCAGCTGTTTCAACGCTGCTTTCCTGAAGTTCAACGGTTGTACGCCGAGGGATTACCGCAAGCATTTCCAATGAGACTTTGGGTGTGGGTAGCTATTCAGCGAAACAACTTATTTAGAACACAGAGGCACAGAGACACAGAGGTTTTCCTTTCTTCTGTGACAAATATTAGCTACAAGTGACGAGCTACAAGTGACAAGTAAAAAAACTTGTCACTTGTAGCTCGTGGCTCATAACTATACTATATCTTCTCTGTGTCTCTGCTAAATAATGAATTGGGCGTTTGTATTATCGCTGGATAGTTACGGGTGTGGATGTAAGGTTTAATCTGTGTTAATTCATTCTTCCTGTGTGTTAAAATAGGTGTATGATGGGCAATATCTTCCTTGCGCCCTTCGTTTAGTCTGCAACATGTGTTTTAGGTGGGTTCGGTAAATATCCACGGATTATTGACAATTTAATCTTTTGAACGATGAAACGAGGTGTTCTGAAAAGTTTGTGGTTGCTCCCTGTCCTGACGGTGGGGCTGGTGTTCCTTTCGCCGTATTTCCCGTCCGTGTTGGATCGTGCGGTTTGGTATCTCTTCCTTGTGATGCTTGTGGCCATTCCGGTGTCGTGGGTGATTCTGTGCATGAACAAGATGTTGGGGCGGTGTGTCATCTCCTTCTTGTTGTCGGCGGTGGGCATCTATGTCCTGTTGCTTTGGGGAATCAAGGCTTCGTTTGAGCCTGACAGGTCTACCTTCGGGAAGGACCATCCCATTCCCGAGGATATGGAGTGCCATGTGCCCTATGCGTCGGATGCGCGGCCGGAGGTGGTGGTGGACAGCCTGGATGCTGACTCTTATCTGCAGGTTTGGGACGATTATCAGGGGGGCATGTACAAGTACGATTTCCACTACGGCCCGTTGCCTGCCGGACAGATTTTCCTGCGCTGCTTCGAGGCTACTGAGAACATTCCCCTCTCGGATGTCGAGGTGTTGGGGAAGAGTCGGGTGAAGTTTGCTGAGCCTGTCACCTCGTTCGCCCAATTGGCTGACAAGCAGGGGTTCACCATCTACGAGGGTGTGTGGGGCGACTACTACGCTGCGCGCATCGAAGTGTGGTTCAAGGATGCCGCGACGGGGAAGGAGCGCAAGCTCCTCGAAAAGGTCTACCGCGTAGAGGGGTGGCAGAGATAGTGCTTCTGCCTCCGCGTAGAAAAAAAGGATGTGTCACCATGCCGATACATCCTTTTTTTTGTGCTATATTTGCAGCCGTGTACAAGTGTGATTCCAAAGTTGTACAAGTATGGATTCAAAGTTGTACGACTTTGAAATCATACTTGTACGGAAATGAAACGCTGTTTCGTGAAGGATATTGTCGGACCTTAGTATATAGTAAGTTATGAGTATTGTAATGAAGAAGGTACAACGCTTCGACCCGACTCGCAAGGACGAGCCGATGAAGTGGTACGGCGTGCAGAAGCGCCTGGTGAAAATGAACGAGGATGAGGTGGCGGAACGCATTGCTGACGAGACGACGCTGAATCCTGCCGAGGCGCTGATGGCCATCCGCCAGCTGCGCAAGGTGGTGCTGCAGGCGCTGATGAACGGGAAGAGTGTGCAGTTGGGCAACTGGGGCAGCTTCAACCTGAGCGTGGGCACCTCGGGGGCCGACTCGCGCGAGGCCCTCACCACGGCCCACATAAAGGGGGCATCCATAAACTTCCGCCCCGGCGCCGAGATGAGGGAGGCGCTCAAGCGGGCCGACTATGTGTGGATGGAAAAGTTGTGAGTGATGAGTGATGAGTTGTGAGTTCTGAGTGCTGATTACGTCCACCGTAGGGGCAAACAGAAGAGTATTGCCGAGGGGTGCTCCTTGTGGGTGCCCGAATGAAACGGGCAAAACAATGATTGGTCACCCACAAGGGATGCCCCTACAGAAGGTGTGTCATAATAAATTTTTCATCCGCAGATGACGCGGATGACGCAGGTTGTTTCTTGTTTTTATACCCGAAAGGTTATCATTTATCTGCGTCATCTGCGCAATCTGCGGATGAAAAATGTTTTTCTGAGGATTAGCACTCAGTTAGGGTTTCACGCTCACGCGGCGGCCGTTGTAGTCCACCGTCTTGGCAGTGCCGCCGGCAATCTTCACGTTGAACTTGCGGGTCTTGAGCATACCGGGGAAGTCGCCCTGACGGCGGTCGATGGTGAGGCTCTTCGCCTTGTCGTTCCACTTGAAGGTGATGGTGGAGTACATGCCCTTCTGATAGTTGTAGTTGTCGCCCTCGTCCTCGTAGAGGGTGAACTCGGCATCCGCTCCGGGATAGACCACGATGTCGAGGTTGTCCCAAGGCTTTTCGCTGGTATATTGCACCTCGGGGCCGATGGGGATGATGGAGCCGGCCTTGATATAGAGCGGCGAGTAGGCAAGCGGTGCATCAGCCTGTATCTCCTGTCCGCCCTCGTACAGCTTGTTGGTCCAGAAGTCGTACCACTTGGCGCCGGCAGGCAGATACACCTCGTAGGTCTTCATCTCCTTCCAGTTCACGGGGCGGTAGAGCTCACCCTTGTTCTCCTCATCCTTGTTCCAGCCCGACAGCTCGTCGGTGCTGACCAGCTTCTCCCGTGTGTAGAGCGGATGTCCCACGGGGCACACCAGTATGTTGCGGCCATACATATACTCGTCGCCCATGTCCCACACATTCTTGTCCTCCTTGAAGTCCATCATCAGCGGACGCATGAACGAGTCGTCGTTCCGGCTCACCTGCCACGAGAGGCTGTAGGTGTAGGGCATCAGGCGGTAGCGTAGCTTGATGGCATCCACCAGCGCGTCATACACCGGTTCGCCCGGCTTGCCGTAGTAGTATATCTCGCGGTACACCTCCGTGCCGTGGCTGCGCATCATGGGAGTGAAGGCACCGTACTGCATCCAGCGCACGTACAGCTCCTGGTACTGGGGGTTGCGTGTGGCCGAGTTGCGTCCCTGCGTGTTGTACGAGCCGGCAAAGAATCCGCCGATGTCGGTATTGGTGTTCGGGTTGGCCGTCAGCGTATAGTTCAGGCAGATGGGAATCTGTTTGCGCAGGTTTTCCCACGAAGAGCCCACGTCGCCGCTCCACGTGTTGGCCCCGTAGCGCTGCTGTCCGGCAAAGTAGCTGCGTGTAAGGATGAATACGCGCTTGGTGGAATCCACGGCACGCTGATGCTCGTCCACACCCTTCACCGCCATGAAGGGGTAGAGGTTGCGCACCGAGCGCCACGAACCCATCGCGGTCATCTCGTCGAGGTCCGACTCTTTGTACTGCATGTGGTCGGGGTCGGTAGAGTCCATCCACCAGGCATCGATACCCATGTCGTGCAGGCGGCTGAGGTGTTTCCAGTAGATGTCGCGTGCCTCGTCGGAATACACGTCGTAGCAGCGCACACCGCTCGGGTAGTCGCGGCGCGGCGGCCAGAAGCTGAGTCCGCTCTCGGGCCAAGTCTCGAACGACATCATGTGCCCCTTCTCCTTCAACTCCTTGTAGGGCTTGCTCTCGGGACCGAACGACGACCAGATGGAGATGGAGATATGGGCATTCTTCTCGTGCACCTCGTCAATCATGCGCTGGGCACTGCCGAACTCTTCGTTGATGAACTCCATGGCATTCCATGTGTAGTTCGAGCCCCAGTATTGCCAGTCCTGGATGATGCCGTCGAAGGGAACGCCCAGCTCGCGGTATTTGCGCACCACCTCCAGCAGTTCGCCTTGGCTCTTGTAGCGCTCGCGGCTCTGGTGGAAACCGTATGTCCACAAGGGAAGCATAGGCACCTTGCCTGTCAGCTGGCGCATCTGTGCAATCACACCATCAGCATTGCCGCCATAGATGAAGTAGTAGTCAACACCCTTGCCCACCTGGCTCTCCAGCACCATCTCTCCGCTGACACCCTTGTCGGGAGTGATGAGTTGGGTAGGCGAGTAGTTGTCCCAGTAGATGCCATATCCCTTGATGCTTTGGAACACATGGGCAAAGTCCTCGAGGTTGCTCTGCTGCATCTTGCGGTTCTCTCCGCGTTGCGACATCTTGCCGTTCTGCAACAGGCCTACACCATATATCCCCTCGTCAGCCTCCACAGTGAATGACTGTTTCACCTTGAAGGCCCCCTTGTCCGGTCCTTCGGTAATGGGAGTGAATCGGGTCTCAGCTTCCGAAGTCAGCACATTGCCTTTGTTGTCGGCAAACGAAACCTTGCCGTCCTTCACCGTCACAGTCAGGAAGGCACTCTTATACACCTTGGCCCCGTTTACAGTACTCTCTTTCACCTTTACCTTTTCGGGTTGGTCAATGACCACCAGCGACTGGCGTGTGCTCTGTCCGTCTTGCGGCTTTTCCACTCGCACAGTGCGCGGTGTGTAGAAGGTCACCGTCTGTGCATTCAATGCGTTACCATGTATCCCTATCAAGCCGACGGCCAGCAGGAAGATGGATTTCCCAAATGACATCTTTCTGTTCATGTTGATTTTTATTATTATAAGTTTGATGTAAAGTATTTTGAGGCAAAAGTAATGAGAATAATTGAGACAGAAAAAAGAAACGATTATTTTTTTTCTGTCTGCCGCAAATTCCGTACTTTTGCCGCAAATAACTAATATGGAATAAGATGAAACAACTTGGACACTCTTTTTGGACAATGCTGCTTGTTGCTGCAACAGCAGTGCAGGCACAGACAACAGCAGTTGTTGATGCTGCCGATTATTTCACCAACCAACCCTTCGGATGGGCCACATGCAGCGATGCGGACGGTACACCCTATACGGTGGATGGCGGATTCAGAAACTCCAATCCGAAGACCGTCGTACTCTACAGCAGCGGAGGCGACGACCGACAGGCTATTATGGATGCCATCAAGGAGAATGACATTATCATCCTGGATGGCTCGAAGGGCGACTTTATCTTGTCTAAAAATATGAATATAGGCAACATGAAGAACAAGACCATCGTTGGCCGCAACGGTGCACGCCTATGTACCGAGTGGTACGTCACTCCCGAACTGAAGCAGTTGTTGGTGGATGCCAACCTGGATAAATACTCCACGAATTCGGGCACAGGTGGTACACTGAGCAATGGCCGCGAGGTGAATGAGGAGCGCGAATTGCATACCCGTCAGACTATCATTGACTACTTGGGTGATGCCACGGAGGCGTACCGCAACTCGGGAATCTTTACGCTGAACAGCACCAACGAGAACCTTGTATTCCGCAATTTGACCTTTGTCGGTCCGGGTAGTGTGGATGTCGGGGGAGCAGACAATATAGGCAATAACGGTGCTACCCACGTGTGGATAGACCATTGCGACTTCATTGATGGCATGGACAGCAATCTCGATAGTGGCTATCGCGAAGGGAATGACCAGTTTGTGACCTATTCGTGGAATGTGTTCCGCTATACCGACCGCAGTTATTCGCATCCCTATTCCAATGGAACGATGTGGGATAGAGGTTTTCTGCAATATGTCACCTATTCCTATAATATATGGGGGGCAGGTTGTACCGACCGTCTTCCTGCGGCCAAGTCGGTCTCTTTGCACATGGCCAACAATTATTACGATTGTGCGGGAAACAATGCGGCAATCTCTGTAGGTGAAAACACGCGTGCATTGATAGAGAACAACTATGCTGAAAGTGGGGTGAAGAATGTGTTCAAGACAAGAGAGGGTAGTGGCCTCTATTATCAGACAAGAGGGAACTACGGTTTTGGCTCTTATAATGACAAGAGCAATACAGACATTTCACTGGAAGTGCCTTATGAGTATCCGCTTATACCAGTAGCCGATGTGTCTGCAGTCTTGCAAGGCAAGCACGGAGCCGGTGCCACCATCGACGACTTGATTGATGCCTATCTGGCCAATCCCACAGGACCGATGACAGCTCCCGAAACCTATTACTCGCGCCGCATGGTCGAGTCGCACGGCAAGGCTTGGTCTGCTGACAAAAGTTGGGACTACGTGAGCGGGCTTGTCACCAAATCACTCTTGAAATGTACCACCCAGTACCCCGAAGATGCATGGAGCCTGACCGCGTACGACTGGTGCAAGCAGTATGCCGATGCATCGCTGAATGCTGATGGTTCCTTCAAGGCTTTCAAGAAGGGGAACATTGACAATATTGCTTCGGGAAAAGTCTTCTTTGAGCTCTATCACCGCGAGTTGGCCAAACAGACCGACGAGGGCAAGGCCAATGCCGCCAAGTACAAAGTTGCGGTAGATTACCTTTATAATTACTTGCGCTATGAATATTCGCGCATCCAGTTGGAGGATGGAAAGAATGGATTTTTCCATAAGGACATCTATCCCAACCAAATGTGGCTCGACGGCCTCTATATGGGAGCCGCTTTCTATGCTGAATATTTGGCCAACTTCGCACCCGATGATGCTGAAGGATGGACCGATGTGGCCAATCAGTTCATCACCATCCACAATCATACTTACAATGCTGAAAAGAAACTCAACTATCACGGATGGAGTGCTGCTCCTACTGATGCCAACTCTTTTTGGGCTAACCGTGAGGGAAACTTTAAAGGATGTTCCAGTGAGTTCTGGGGGCGTGGCATGGGTTGGTATTTTGCTGCTTTGGTCGATGTGTTGGAGGTTATGCCCGAGTCGCACGTTAACTATACAGACCTGAAGGAGATTCTTTCCCAGGTGGCTGAGGGGTTGAAGCAATGGCAGGATACAACAAGCGGAGTATGGTATCAGTTGTTGCAATACGATGCCTCCTTCATGGGCGAATGTGGCAAGAGCAATTATCTCGAAGCCTCGGCCTCGTGTATGTTTACCTATTCCTATCTGAAGGCTCTGCGCTTGGGGTTGATAGACGAAAGCTTTCGCACTGTGGCCGAGAAGGCTTACGCTGGTGTACTGAAAACCTTCGTGTCGGAAAATAGCAACAAATCCTTGAGTCTCAACTTCAGCTGCAAGTCTGCAGGTCTTGGTCCTGCCAAATCTCCCCAACGCGACGGTAGTGCCAGCTACTATCTTTGTGGAAGCGATGTCACTGTGGTAAGCAACGAAGGAAAGAGCATCGGCCCCTTCATTATGGCCAGTCTCGAATGGGAACAGGTGTATGGTGGGAAGATTCTGACTCCCGACGAACCTTCAATACCCGAAGTGCCTGATGTCCCTGAACTTCCGACCGATGTCTCTTATAAGAAAATTACAGAAGACTTCATTTTCCTCACTACGGCAGAAAATATCGCTTCAGTTGTTTCCGGGAATTGGACTCGTGGAGGCGAAACCTCTTCCTCGAAAGGCGGAACTATTGACCCGACTACGGGAGAAGCCGTGGATAAATATAATGGTGGTGGCATTATGTTGAAGAAGGGAAACAGTGCCAAATCTTTTGAAACATACGTGACGGGAGTGAAAGAGGTGACGGCTTATGCCTGTACGGCCGGAAGTACAGACCGTACTTTGATTGTTACGGCTACTCCTACAGAGGGAGAACCTTCTTTGGCCAAAGGTACGTCATCCAGTTATATATCAACGGCAGTTACTTTGTCTTTGGAAAAGAGCAAGAGTTATCGTATAGAGTATACAGGTGTTGAGACCGGTAATGAAGACAAAGGTGCTGATATGGTATTGCATGGCCTCCGTTTTGTAACGGGTGAAGAATTTGAATCTGTAGCAGGGGTCTTGGCAGAAAAAGAATCGTTTAAGGATGTCTATTCTTTGCAAGGCATTCTGTTGCGGCGTCAGGTTCCTGTTAAGGAGTTGGAGCAAACTCTTGTTAGTGGTGTCTATTTAATGAATGGTCGGAAATTATTAATAAAATAGTAGAGATGAATACGGTGTGGTGTGGATAGTGATGTCTATCCTTTTATTCGAAAAAGGACTTTACTATAACATAACCCATCAATAGCAATGTAAAGAGAAGCAGATTTTTTGCTGTTTCTCCTAATAGGGGATTCAATGCTGCTCCTCTGCTCTTTTTCATCCTTTTCCATGTTCGGATATGAAAAAACAGGTAAATGGCGGGAATGAATGATGAAGGCCATGCCAGTTCCTTCCACATTGGTAACATTATTGTCATTCCGATTATGCCGGACAACAGGTAAATCCATTCCATTGTGCAACGGCCGAAGATGACGACTGTGGTGTGTTTGTTTACAGCGGCATCATCTTCCATATCTCTATAATTGTTTACTATCAGAACATTGGCAGCCAACAGCCCGATAGTTATGGATGTGGGCAGACTGAAGAATAACGAGTCCCAATCCCCCGTTTGCAGGTAGCAGGTCAGTGTTACAGGTACAATTCCGAAGAATATGATGACTGTCAAATCCCCTAATCCATGGTGTGAAAGAGGGTAGGGACCTGCACTGTAGGCCAAAGCGAAGATGCCGATAATGGCTCCGATAGGAATAATCCACCATTCGCTGTAGCACAGCATTAGCAGTCCCACTATAGCGGCTGCTGTCAGTGTTCCGAAAGTGGCATATTTCATTGCTTCAGGGCTGATGTCGCCTTCTGTTACTCCCCGACGGAATCCTTCGCGTCCTTTGCGGTCGAGCCCATTCTTGTAATCATAATATTCATTGCCGAAGTTCGAGGCTACTTGTGCCAATATGGCAAACAGTAGACACAATAAAGCCGGTATGAATTTGAATCCTCCATTTAGGATGGCACAAGCCGTTCCTCCCAACACACCGGCAATGCTCACTGGCAGTGTCCGTAGGCGCATAGCCTCTATCCATTTGTTGTTCATTGTCTTTTTTCTCCGATATACATTCTGCATATTCCAAGAGTCAGTGCTCTGTGGGTAACTTGTCCGAAGCCCGCTTCGCGCATCATTTGCATGAACTTCTCCGGTGCGGGGAAACGCAGAACCGAAGCCGGCAAGTATTCGTACGCTCCTCTGTCGCCCGAAATCCAACCTCCGATGGTGGGCAGTATTTTTAGGAAATAGAGTTTGTACCCCCAACGTATGATGGGATTTGAAGGGACTGACAATTCCAGAATTACCAGTTTTCCATCCTTTTTCAGTACGCGGCACATCTCTTGCAGTCCAAGTTCCAAATGCTCAAAATTACGTACTCCGAATCCTACAGAAATGCGGTCAAACGTATTTTCGCTGTAAGGTAAAGCTTCGCAATCGCCTTGTATCATTTCAGCTTGTACACCTGCTGCAGCAATCTTTTCACGCCCGATTTTCATCATTCCTTCTGATAGGTCAATTCCTATTACTCTACTTCCTTGTGGAGCTTTTTGAGCTATCTCAATGGTAAAGTCGCCTGTGCCACAAGCCACATCCAAGATATTTAATGGGGCTTCTGTATCCACTAATTCGTGTACGGCTTTCCGGCGCCATCCTTTATCGATGTTCAGCGAAAGCAAATGATTTAACCGGTCATAGTCCGGTGCTATGTTATCAAAAAGTTTGCGGATACCTTCTTTCTTTGCCATATATATAGGTATATGAATAAAAACGGTGCAAATTTAATAAAAAAAGGAATATTAGCTGCAAATTTTATTGCCTTGATTTGCCTTTTTCTTTCCAAATGTAGGTAAAATACGCAAAAATCTATCATTTTGATTTAAAAATAAAAGATTTTATAGAAAAAGTTTTGCTATATCGCGAAATCTTCCGAACTTTGCAGCCCGTTAAATCAGTGACGAGTGACAAGCTACAAGTGACGAGTATTTACAGGTAACTTGTAGTTCATGGCAGACAACTCGTAGCTCGTCACTCGTAACTGACTTAAACTCATAAACTAGAAATATATGGCAAATGAAATGAAAGTCAAGGAACTGGACCAGGTGGTGGTTCGTTTCTCTGGCGACTCAGGCGATGGAATGCAGTTGGCAGGAAATATCTTTTCTACAATTTCGGCCACTGTAGGTAATGACATCAGTACATTTCCTGACTATCCGGCGGACATCCGTGCTCCGCAAGGTTCACTCACAGGTGTGTCGGGATTCCAGGTGCACATCGGTGCAGGCAAAGTGTTTACCCCCGGTGACCAATGCGACGTGTTGGTGGCGATGAATGCTGCCGCATTGAAAACACAGTATAAGTTTGCGAAGTCCACGGCTTGTATCATCATCGATACAGACAGCTTCAAGAAGAGCGACCTGGAGAAGGCTGCCTTCCAGACTGAAGACCCCATTGCCGAGATGGGCATCAAGCAGGATGTGATTGCCGCCCCCATCACACAGATGGTGAAAGATTGTCTGGCTGACACGGGTATGGACAACAAGGCCATGCTGAAGTGCCGCAACATGTTCGCCCTCGGTTTGGTATGCTGGCTTTTCAACCGCGACCTCGCTATTGCCGAGAACTATCTGCGCGAAAAGTTTGCCAAGAAACCCGCCATTGCTGAGGCCAACATCAAGGTTATCCGTGCGGGTTACGACTATGGACACAACACCCACGCTTCGGTAGACCATACTTATAAGGTGGAAACTACCGTAAAAGTACCGGGCAAGTATATGGACATCAGTGGAAACAAAGCCACGGCTTACGGACTCATTGCTGCTGCAGAAAAAGCGGGTCTTCGTCTCTTCCTTGGTTCATACCCCATCACACCGGCTACAGACATCTTGCACGAGTTGGCCAAGCACAAATCATTGGGTGTGACCACTGTGCAGTGTGAGGACGAGATTGCTGGATGTGCCACCTCCGTGGGTGCTGCCTTTGCCGGAGCATTGGCCGTTACCTCTACGTCAGGTCCCGGTGTCTGCCTCAAGAGCGAGGCCATGAACCTGGCTGTCATCACCGAACTTCCTTTGGTGGTGGTGAATGTACAGCGTGGAGGCCCTTCAACCGGACTTCCCACCAAGAGCGAGCAGACCGACCTGTTGCAGGCTCTCTTCGGACGCAACGGCGAATCGCCTATGCCCGTGATTGCCGCAGCTTCACCCACCCAGTGCTTCGATGCTGCTTACGATGCTTGTAAGATTGCCCTTGAGCACATGACTCCTGTGGTGCTGCTCACCGATGCGTTCGTGGCCAACGGTTCTGGCGCCTGGAAGTTGCCCGACCTGGCCAGCTATCCCGCCATCAATCCTCCTTATGTCACTCCCGAGATGAAGGACAACTATACTCCCTATCAGCGCAATCCCGAGACAGGTGTACGCTATTGGGCTATCCCCGGACAGGAAGGTTACACCCACATCCTCGGTGGATTGGAGAAGGACAGCAAGACGGGTGCCATCTCTACAGCTCCCGACAACCACGACCTCATGTGCCGCCTCCGTGCCGAAAAGGTTGAGCGCATCCCTGTGCCCGATGTGAAGGTGGAAGGTTGTGCCGACGATGCCGACCTGCTGATTGTCGGTTTCGGTGGAACGTACGGCCATCTCTATTCTGCCATGCAGGAGATGAACCAAAGCGGCAAGAAGGTAGCACTGGCTCACTTCACCCACCTCAATCCGTTGCCCAAGAACACCGCCGAGGTACTGAAGAAGTATCCCAAGGTAGTGGTTGCCGAGCAGAACCTCGGACAGTTTGCCGGATACCTCCGCATGAAAGTCGATGGTTTCGTACCGTATCAGTATAATGAGGTGAAGGGACAACCGTTCGTGGTAGCCGAGCTGGTGAAAGCATTTGAGGAAATAATTAAATAAGGATTCAATTTAATACGTATTGTTTTATGGAACACAGAGACACGGAGACACAGAGTTTTTCTCATCTCCAAAACATTAAAGTATAGTATGAAGCCTCTGTGTCTTTGTGTCTCTGTGTTCTAAATAAATATTATCCACTATGTATAGTGCAAAAGATTTCAAAAAAGGACAACCTCGTTGGTGTCCGGGTTGTGGCGACCACTTCTTCTTGGCATCGCTGCACAAGGCAATGGCCGAATTGGGCATTGCTCCTCACGAAACAGCAGTCATCTCAGGTATCGGTTGTTCCAGCCGTCTGCCTTACTATATGAACACCTACGCCATGCAGACCATCCACGGTCGTGCAGCTGCCATCTCTACAGGCTTCAAGGTGGCCAACCCCAACATGAGCGTGTGGCAGATTTCCGGCGATGGTGACGGATTGGCCATCGGTGGTAACCACTTCATCCATGCCGTACGTCGTAACATCGACATCAACATGATTCTGCTCAACAACCGCATCTACGGACTCACCAAGGGACAATATTCACCCACCTCTCCGCGTGGTTTTGTCAGCAAATCGTCTCCCTACGGTACGGTGGAAGACCCCTTCCGCCCGGCCGAACTCTGCTTCGGTGCCCGTGGACGCTTCTTTGCCCGTGCCGTGGCCACTGATGCTGCAGGCACAGTAGAAGTGCTGAAGGCTGCTGCTAACCACAAGGGTGCTTCGGTATGTGAGATTCTGCAGAACTGCGTCATCTTCAACGATGGTACCCACGAGTCAGTATATACGTCAGCCGGTCGCGCCAAGAACGCCATCTATCTGGAGCATGGCAAGCCCATGATTTTCGGAGAGAACAAGGAGTTCGGCCTCATGCAGGAAGGTTTCGGCCTGAAGGTTGTCAAGTTGGGCGAGAACGGTATCACAGAGAAGGACATCCTCGTGCACGATGCCCATTGCCAGGACAACACCCTGCAGATGAAGCTCGCTTTGATGGAAGGACCCGACTTCCCCATCGCTCTCGGTGTCATCCGCGATGTGGAGGCTCCCACCTATAACGAAGCCGTACACGAACAGCTCGACGAAGTGGCCGGTATGAAGAAGTACCACAACTTCCAGGAACTGCTTATGACCAACGACATTTGGGAGGTGAAGTAATTCCCTGAAAGGTCGTTTCATCCTATCCGTTTTTGTCAGGACACAGAGACACGGAGACACAGAGTTTTCCCTATCGGGATGTTCTTCTCTGCGACTCTGTGTCTCTGTGTTTTTTACTGTAATGCAATTTGAAGCCTCTTCTTAGTCAAGGTATTGAAAATATTCATTATCTTTGCGCCCAAACTAATAAATGTTCAAATCATGAAAAAACTTGTTTTATCGCTGCTTGCAGCATTCTCGTTGGGATGTTTCTCTCTTTCAGCCCAAACAGTAACTAACAGTGGAGACGGGAAATACACACTCCGTGTAGGTAATGTGACAATGGTTGTCGATGCGTCGAAAGGTGGAAAAATCATGTCGTATAAATACAACGACAAGGAAGTCCTCTCTCAGACCAGAATGCCCAATTCGTTTGGTAGTACCTTCTGGACAAGTCCGCAATCGGAATGGAATTGGCCTCCTGTGCCTGAATACGACACCAAGCCGTTCAAGGCCGAGGTAAATGGCGACAAATTGGTACTTACAGGCGATAAGTCGGGCCGGTTCGGCTACAGAGTGCGTAAGGAGTTTGTGACCGATGCCAAGGATAAGGCTATCGTCATCACCTACACCATCATTAACGAGTCGGGCGAGACACGTAAGGTGGCTCCATGGGAAATTTCGAGAGTGCCTAATGGCGGTATCATCTTCTTTGATGCCAAGGAGGTGACTCCTGCCAACAATATGGTGGGATTGACATTTGAATACAAACTCAAGGCTGCATGGCACACTCTGGACGAAGACCGTGCCAACCGCAAAATCAATGCCGACGGTAAGGGATGGCTCGCTTTCTGCGACAATGGCTTGCTCTTTGTGAAGAAGTTCCCCGACCTCAAACCGTCAGAACCTGCACTGGCTGAGGCTGAAATCCAAATTTATACCAATTCAGGAAAAACATTCGTAGAAATTGAGGAACAGGGTGCTTACACCACCTTGCAATCCGGCGAAGAACTCAATTGGACTGTTCGTTGGTACCTTGAACCGACAGACCTTCCGGCTGAGCCGTCCAAGGCACTGTTGAAACAGGCGCGTTCAATGTTGAAATAGTCAGCACGTTGTCTGAAGAGGTTGTTCCAGAATGCAGCCATACCAAATTATAGGCGCGGAGTTTTCGCTTTATTCAAGCAAAAACTCCGCGCCTAATTTTTATGTTTGACACACCTTTTCTTTTGTTTATTATAGCCAGGACTATTGGTTAGCAAGCTCAACTTCTTTGTAAATAAGGAGACGTTTCCTTACGCGATAGCAAAAAAAAGGAGATATCGCTTCACTTAGAAGTACAGACAATAGTATTGAATGCCATGTAAAAAGTGTAGTCGGAACTATTGTCTGAACTCCTGTAACTCCTGAACTCCTGAACTTCTGCAACTCTTTTATTTGCGACTGTGCAACTGATGGGAGCGTTGCTCAAACTACTCTAACTCCTGAAGAAGGAATTACTTCACAAACCCTTTCCCTGCCCACTTGAAACTGTTCCAACGGTGCACGAAGATGAGGCCGCGGATATTCTCGTCGAGGGCAAAGATGGCCCACATGGCAACCAATCCCCAACCCATGCTGATACCCAACACGTAGCTGCCTATTACCTGTACCGTCCACATCACGCAGATGCCCACGTTGACGGGGAAGTAGATGTCGCCCGTGCTACGTAGCGCATTTACGCCGAAGAAGTTGAGCGCGCGCCCATGCTCAAGCAACACCTCTACCCAGAGGATGGATGCACCGGTGGTGATAATCCACGGGTCGGAAGTCAGCATCGACAGAATCTGTTTGCCGAAGATGGCCGTCAACAACGACAGGCTTACCGACATGGCCACGCCCATCCGCATGATGCGTTTGCCGATGGTGTAGGCCGCCTGTATCTTCTTCATTCCCACCAAGTGGCCGATAAGGATGGCACCTCCTTGGGCAATGGAGATGGCGAAGATGAAGGTGAACATCACAATGTTGGTCACATAGCTGCGGGTAGCCAATGCCTGGTTGCTGATGATATTGATGAAATAGGTAATCACGATTTGCGAAAGGCTGTACGAGATATGCTCGCCTGCCGACGGGATGCCAATCTTCAGCAGATTCTTCAGCTCGCCCCACGGGAAAGGGGTGAACAGCTCCTTCGGGAAGGAGGGGATATGCTTCTTGAGGAGGACCACAAACAATATGATTACCGACACGAGCCTGCAGATGGAGGTAGAGATGGCCGCACCCTCTACGCCAAGGGCAGGCATTCCGAATTTACCGAAGATAAGCGTGTAGTTGCCAATGATGTTGAGCACATTCACCACCATAGAGACATACATCGGGTACTTGGCCTTGTCGGCACTGCGGAGCGAGGCGGACAACGACAGCGAAATGGCCTGCAGGAAGGCAAATCCACCCACAATCTTCATGTATGGCAGACCGTCGGCCATCAGGTCGGGCCTCAATCCCATCCACATCAGCAGGTCCTCGGCCATGAAGATAAGTACGGCACTTATCGCCAATCCGAACAAGGTGTTGAACAGTAGCGAGATTCCCACCACCTGAATCACCTTGTCCCTTCTGCCCGCTCCGATGTATTGCGAGCACAGGATTGAAGTGCCCAACGAGACAATCTCGAAAAGCAGGAACACCAGGTTCATCAACTGATTGTCCACGCCCACCGCCGCCACACTGTTGTCAGAGTATCGGCTGAGCATGAATGTATCCACGGCACCCAGCATCATCACGAGCAGGGTCTCCACAAAGATAGGACCGGACAAGGCGGTCAACTGGCGGCTCAGATTACCAAATCGCATACACTACTTTCTTAAATCGGGCGCGAAAGTAGTGAAAATATTTGAATTAGGGAGATGAATGTGTGTCAAAATGCAACCATTTAATTTTTTAGACGCGGATGACACGGATGACACAGAGAAATTATAACCTTAACTTTCGCAAGTAAAGAAGTTGCATGATGTCTCTGTCATTTTTCGGACAAAGTCCTCAACAACTCGTCTGAGCCTTAGCGAAGAATCTGATAACGTCAGCATAACCATTTTGCTTATATTTACAGATTCTTCGACTTCGCTCAGAATGACAGAGACCGCCAGATTGCTGAAGCACAAGCGGTTCTGCCTGAAACTTTAATGGTTAAAATAAATCCGCGTCATCCGCGTTATCTGCGTCTAAAAAGTTGATTATGATATACCTTTAATAATCAGAAGGTCTCATTTGTATGCACTTTTTAGGACAAAACGTCCTCAATTCGCCCCTGATACAATGATTGCTCCGAGGCCCGAGATGAAGAAGAGGAACATCAGGGCCAACAGGGTGTTCACCGTGCTGCTTGCCCCCTTGAACTCCTTCCATACGAAGATGCCCCACAGGGCGGCAATCATGGGCGCTCCTTGTCCGAGTGCGTAGGAGATGGCGGCTCCGGCCTTTCCGGCGGCGATGTAGCTCAGGGCTGTACCGAGTCCCCAGATGATACCGCCGAGCACGCCCACCATGTGGGTACTCATGCTGCCACGGAAGTATTCGCCGTAAGTCACCGGCTTACCCACGAACGGACGGCGCATGATGATGGTGTTGAACACAAAATTGCTCAGGAATATTCCCACCGAGAAGATGAAGAAGGCTGAGTAGGGAGTGGCCATGCCCGGAGTGGGCTGTTCGAAGTTGTCGAGGTCCATGGCCGCTGCTACGAAGCGGTAGAAGAAGGCCATCAGTACGCCGGCAATGACGGCAATGACGGCACCTTTCTTGTTCGTGTTCGCACTACTTCCCTTGTGCATCTTTCCCGAAGCTACGGCGTTGACGATGATGGCCACTACCACTAAGGCTACACCGATGAAGAGTGTCATGGGGTTGCCCTTCGGAGCACCGATGTAGTTGATGATGACACCCAACACCAGCGCTATGCCCACACCTAAGGGGAAGGCCACCGTCATGCCGGCCATGGCGATGGCTGCCGAGAGCAGGATGTTGCCCAGGTTGAACACCGCACCACCGATGAGGGCACTCACATAGTTGTCAGGGGTAATCTGCCCCAAGTCGGTGAGGAAATCGCGTCCTCCTTCGCCCGTACTTCCGAGCGTAAGTCCCAACACGATGGAGAACAGAAGGATGCCGATGACGTAATCCCAGTAGAAAAGTTCATAACGCCAGGTCTTCCCGGCCAGTTTCTGTGTGTTGGCCCACGAGCCCCAGCAGAGCATCGTCACAAAACAGAGGACGACGGCCAACAGGTAATTGTTAACGATAAACATGGTTTTATTGGTTTAAAATTAGTATTTTTGGAGGAGATAAAAGGAGAAAAAGGGAGATAGTCGCTTCGCTTCTTTGGGGAGATAAAGGCCAAATGTTTTCGCGATGAACAAATACAAGTTACGGCTCCTGTGCCTGCAGATTTGCTTATTGCTCGAAACTGACAATTTGCAGCTTTGCTATTGGCCTTTATCTCCCTTTATCTCCCTTTATCTCCAAATTATCTCCCTTTATCTCCTTAAAAATTCACTTCCCTCCTATGCGGTACCGACGACTGTGCCCCCATACGTGTCACGGTGATGGCGGCACACCGGTTGGCAAACTCTACGGCTTCGGTGATGCTTTTCCCTTCGGAGAGAGCCACACAGAGGGCACCGCAGAAAGTGTCGCCTGCCGCCGTGGCATCCACCGCCTTCACCTTGTGGCCGGGTATCTGGTGATAACTTCCCTTCTCCTTGACAAAGGCCCCTTTCGCTCCGAGGGTGATGACCACATGCTCCACCCCCTTGTGACTGATGATGTCCGCCGCACGTGCCACACTATCCATGTCCGTTATCTGTGTGCCCGAGATGAACTCCGCTTCCGTCTCGTTGGCAATCAGCATGTAGAGGTTGCGCAGGAGCGAGTCGGGCAGGGCATGTGCCGGTGCCGGATTGAGGATGACCTTCGCGCCCTTCTCCTTGGCTATGCGGGCGGCATAGTCAACCGTGCGCATCGGAGTCTCCAACTGCATCAGCAGGATACCCGCTTTGCTTATGGCCTCTGCCGCGCGGTCAATGTCGGGCGGAAGCAGTTGGGCATTGGCTCCCGAGGCTACAGCAATGCTGTTCTCGCCCTGCGCATCCACCATGATGAGGGCCACGCCCGAAGGATTCTCACCGTCCACCACCACGTAGCGCGTCTCTATCCCCTCGGCCTGATACTGCTCGATGGCCCGTTGGCCGAAGGTGTCGTTTCCCACCTTGGCCACAAAGGTGACATTTCCGCCCAGTCGGGCCGCCGCCACGGCCTGGTTGGCTCCCTTGCCACCGGGGTTCATGAAGAACTTCCCTCCGATGAGCGTCTCACCCGGCAAGGGCAAGCGCTCCATGTTGACCACCATATCGGTGTTGCAACTTCCTATGACTACTATTTTCTTATTCATACGCATCATTATATAATAAGGTTATACATCTTGAGGCAGGATACTCTGCCACCCTACGTAACAAAGGGGTGGAGGAAATGTTCAGGTATTCTTCCCCTATTCACCTTTCCCACTCCGTCTGTCCGACTTCTCCTGTTCTTCCGTTGACGTTTACTTGTTTCTCCATCTCCTTTTAACTTAAAATATATAGTGTAGTGCCGCACTACACTTTCACACGGTTCCTATTCCTTTTCGCCTTTTTAGTTGTTTGTCTTCGCTTTTTCTTCGGTTCTCTGACAGATGGAAAACTGAAGAAGCGTGGAGAGGAAGAAAAAACGAAGCCAACCTACAGTTGAGTAAGTTGGCTTTGTTCATAAAAACAATCTTCATTTCACAAGGTTTCGTTTTCTTATTCTGTTGTCCGATAGTTTCCAGGGCGGCCATCCACCGTGATACGCAGTATGCGCTTACCCTTCTTGAGATAATCAAATCGTGGGTCAATCAGTCGGTCGCAATTATATTTGCGGGTAGCTTCTGTTTCGGCCAAACGTTTGGCATCATCGAGAGAAATGTTCGCTAACTTTTGCGCTCCTTCGGGTGTCGAGATGTCAATGGTGTAAGTGATTCTGTCTCCAACAGGTATCAAATCATATTCATTTGTGCTTCGCCCAGAAGTTGAAACACGAACTTCGTTGTTGGTACCGCCTGCACCAGCTATTGTCTTACATGAACTGAATGCAAATACAGCAATGATTGCATATGAAATCAATAAAAGTTTCTTTTTCATGTTTGAATACTCAATTAGAAGTTATAACTTAAACCTAATCCGAAAACCCTTTCTTCTGCCAAATGGTCATTAATCATATCTATACTAGTTGATAGAGAGGAACCATTACTGAATTGAAATTCTTGTTGAATCAAGGAACTGGTTTGAATATTATTTGCGATTTTTTGTCGCTTATAAGCTGTAGTAAAACTATATGTAGAAATAATAATGCCACTTCCTGCTAAGGCAGCACCTATAGGAATCCAAGTATCGTTATTTGAAGATCCTATTCCTGCAAAAATAAAGCCTGTTCCAAGTCCGATAGTTCCAACACCAATCCATCCCCAAGTCCTAAGTTTCTTTATTGAGGACACGCTATATTTTTTCTGTGAAGCAAGATCTAACGCTAACAATGCCTTATCATTGTATTGTTGTATACCTGTATTTTGGTTGTTAGGCATATAAATGTTGTTCATTTCAGAAATACTCACCTTTTTCCCATTTTCGTAATTGACAGCAGAAGCTAAAGATTTATCCATTACATAATTCGAACCATTCAAGTCTGACCATTTCTTATAGATGATTTCTGAATCGTTGAGTTCTATAACACGACAAACGATTGTCGAACCGTCTTTCTTTACAATCACATCTTGTGCAAACATACTAACTGAACACAAGAGCATTAATAAAACTAATATTTTTCTCATTTGTATATTCTATAAAATTCCTCCTACTCACTTCACGGCTTTTCAGGTTACTCCGTTGTCCCTTTTGCTCTTATGAGAAATACGCACAAAAAAAGCGCGAGACTTTTTAGTGTATTCCCTATCCGAGGTGTTTGGCGTAACCCGACAGAAAGAATATAACAAAAAGCCCGCGCCATAGGCACGAGCATTTCAACTGTTATTCTTTTCTGTCTTTTTAGTCGCCAAACTTTCGGATAGATAGAATAAAGCTAAAACGCTTTTCCAATATGTTTTAAAATGTGCGTATCGAATTATACGCTATGCTTCATAGGCAATGTATGTTGTTTTTGATGTTAAAACTCGATTATCGGTGCAAATATAGAAGAAATAAATGAATTTCTGCACCTTTATGCGTTAAAAGTGAAGAAAAAATGAATGAGACTTCAAGCACCAATAATCTGCAGGTACTATTATTTCGCTTGCAGATTGTCGGTAAGCATTAAAAAAAACGAATAACAGATACTTCAAATACATTTTTTTTGTTACCTTTACACCGAATTTCTTAATGATGCATCGGTATGGGAGATGAACTAACAAGAAACAAGGCGGAATATCTGATAATATTTATCAATGAGTTTGCACAGAGATTTAATTTGACTTCGGTGCAGGCCTATCGCTATTTGTCGCAATTCAAAGCAATAGATTTTCTTATCAGCCAATATGATGTCGCACATACTCAAGGATTTAACTCGATGGTAAGTGATATGGCAGCATATTGCCGTCGCCATGGAGGGGCTATAGCATGATTCTTTATCATGGTTCAAATACGGAAATTCATGCCATTGATTTAAATCAGTCAATGCGTGGAAAAGATTTCGGACAAGGTTTTTATTTGTCCGCAGACCAACGGCAAGCTGAGGAAATGGCGACATTTAAAACGTTGCAGTTTGGGGGGTGTCCTATTGTGAATGCATTTGAATTTGACGAAACACTTCTTTCAAATTCGTTACTCAATACCAAGATTTTTGATGACTATAGTTTGGAATGGGCAGAATTTATTTTTGCTAATCGCAATAACATGACTGACATTCCTATTCATGAATACGACATTGTGTATGGGCCAATAGCTGATGATAGGGTAGGGGTGCAGATTCGTAATCTTATAGAAGGGAATATTACTATAGATGTTTTTCTTGAACGGCTGAAATATATCAAGGGAATTACTTTCCAATACTACTTTGGAACTCAACGTGCTATCAATTATCTGAAACGCTTATGACTGATATCCAATATATGAACGAATGCATGATGCGTGACCTTGCCATGATGCTGATAAAGAAGTATAATGTTTCGCTTTCCGAAGCTTTGGATATTTTATACAACTCCGAAACCTTTGAGAAGTTACAAGATGAACGTACAGGGCTTTATTTCCAAAGTCCTGTATATGTATTCGATTTTTTGCAAAAGGAATTAAGTTGTAAACAATAAAACCCCTCCATCCTTTGTTACTTCGGGAGAAAAGGTGTATTTTTGTGGCTGAAAACCTAAAGTGGAGATATGCATTAGCGATGAAACGCATAAAAATATTCATAAGCAGTGTACAAAGTGAATTTGCAGAGGAAAGGGCGATGCTTTGTCATTATATCCGTACAGATGTGCTGTTGGGTAAATTCTTCGAACCATTTATTTTCGAAGAAGTGCCTGCTAATGAATATCCGGCGAATCATGTCTATTTGAAGGAAGTTGAGTCCTGTGATATCTATTTGGGCTTGTATGGGAACCTCTATGGATACGAAGATGAGGATGGTGTTTCTCCCACCGAACGGGAATATGACTTGGCGGCTTCATTGCACAAAAGCAGACTCATCTACATAAAAAGTGTTGGAGAAGAAAACAGACATCCTAAAGAAACGGCCTTGATACGGAAAGTGGAGCGTGATATTGTGCGGAAGACTTTTGTAGATGTGGATGGTCTTCGTACATCTGTATATGCTTCGCTTATCCGTTATTTAGAGGAAAAGGAGTATATCCGATGGCGTCCGTTTGATGCGTCTAATGACAACGGAGCAACAATTGACGACTTGGATGAGGGAAAAATGAAAAACTTTATCCACATGGCACGCGTTAAGCGTAATTTCCCTCTTCCTGTTGAAACATCGCCAGTAGCATTGCTTACGCATTTGGATTTGATAGATGAAAGGGGAAGATTGGCGAATGCGGCAGTACTGCTGTTCGGTAAGAAACCTCAGAAATATTTCATCACATCAGAGGTCAAGTGTGTGCAATTTTATGGAAATGTGGTTGAAAAGCCAATGCCTGCATATCAGATTTATAGAGGAGATGTGTTTGAACTTGTGGATCAGGCGACAAGTTTTGTGATGAGCCGTATCAACAATTGGGTGGGGACACGCTCCAAAGGGGAGAAAGCTGATGTCCCTACACGTCCAGAATTACCTATTGATGCAGTCAAGGAGGCGATTGTTAATGCCGTATGCCATAGAGATTACACGAGTAATGCCAGTGTTCAAATTATGCTTTTCCGAAACAGATTGGAAATATGGAATCCGGGTACATTGCCATACGGCTTGACTGTACAGAAATTGCATGGACCTCATAAATCCTTGCCTGCAAATCCTTTGCTTGCTGACCCCATGTATTGGAATGGATATATAGAAAAGGTGGGTACTGGGACTGAAGATATAATCAACAAGTGTCGTGAATATGGATTGAAAACTCCAGAGTTTCATCAAGAGGAGGATTTTAGAGTGGTTATCTGGAGGTTTGCCAATGATGTCACCAATGATGTCACCAATGATGTCACCAATGATGTCACCAATTATAGAGAGCGTATTGTTGGTTATATACGTGTCAATGCAAAGATAACAATTGGGGAATTGGCAAGCGAAATAGGAATTGGTATTCGTCAGTGCAAACGCATAATGGCAGAATTGAAACGTGATGGAGTTGTATCTCGGAAGGGTTCGCCTCGTACAGGCGAATGGGTGTTGAATATTCATTGATATTGATTAGATGATTGACCAAGCTACCATAGACCGGATATTGGATGCGGCACAGATTGTGGATGTCGTGTCGGAGTTCGTCACGCTGAAGAGGGCGGGGGTGAACTACAAGGGATTGTGTCCTTTCCATAACGAGAAGACACCGTCGTTTGTGGTGTCGCCTTCCAAGGGGTTGTGCAAATGTTTCTCCTGCGGAAAGGGAGGAAACGTGGTGCACTTCATCATGGAGCACGAGCAGCTCAACTACTACGAGGCGCTGAAGTGGCTGGCCAACAAGTATCACATCGAGGTGAAGGAGCGCGAACTGAGCGCCGAGGAGAAGCAGGCTCAGAACGACCGCGAGAGTATGTTTGTGGTGAACGACTTTGCCAACAACTACTTCCAGAACCTCCTTCACAACCATATCGACGGACAGAGCATCGGCCTGGCCTATTTCCGCCAGCGTGGTTTCCGCGACGACATTATCCGTAAGTTCCAGTTAGGTTACAGCCTCAATGAGCGCGATGCTTTGGCCAAGGAGGCCAAGCGTAAGGGTTTCAAGGAGGAGTTTCTGGAGAAGACGGGACTCTGCTACCGGCGCGACAACGACGGGCAATTGCGTGACCGTTTCTGGGGACGTGTGATGTTTCCTGTGCATACGCTCAGCGGTAAGGTGATTGCCTTTGGCGGGCGTGTGTTGAAGACCGATGGCAAGGTGGCGAAGTACGTCAACTCCCCCGAGTCGGAAATCTATCACAAGAGCAACGAACTCTACGGCATCTACTTTGCCAAGCAGGCCATCGTGAGGGACGACCGTTGCTTTCTTGTAGAGGGTTACACCGATGTAATCTCCATGCACCAGGCGGGCATCGAGAATGTGGTGGCTTCGTCGGGAACCTCTCTTACTTCGGGACAAATCCGTCTGATACACCGCTTTACCAACAATATCACCGTGCTTTACGATGGCGACGGTGCCGGCATCAAAGCCTCTATCCGAGGCATTGACATGTTATTGGAAGAAGGCATGAACATCAAGGTGGTGCTTCTTCCTGATGGCGAAGACCCCGATAGTTTTGCCCGCAAGCACAATGCCACCGACTATAAGGCATACATCAATTCGCACGAAGTCGATTTCATCCGCTTTAAGACCAATTTGTTGCTCGAAGAGGTGGGTAACGACCCCATCAAACGGGCGGGACTTATCGGCGACATCGTGCGGAGCATCTCCGTTATCCCCGAAAACATCGTGCGCTCGGTCTATATCCGCGAGTGTAGCCAACTGCTTCAGGTCGAGGAAAAACTGCTGGTGCAGGAGGTGAACAAACTGATGATGCAAAGCAAGGAGGAACGCCAAGCCGCGGAAGAAAAGAAACGCCAGCGTGAAGCGGCTCAACAACAACGTCAACAAGAGAATCAACCTTCTGATACTGAACCTATCCCTGAATTGATACCACCTTCTGCAGGCGAAATGCCTTCAGCCGGATTTCCTCCGTTAGAGATTCCTCCCATGGAAGAGGGCGGGGGAGATATACCAATGCCTCCACCTGTTCCTTTCCCACAAGAGGTGGTAGCTGAGAGTGCTCCGATTCCGCAACCGGTGGATTATTCTGCTTTCATTCCTACTCAAAATAAGGGAAAGAAGCATTATCACGATAAAGAGGTGTTGCTCATGCAACAACTGGTGCGCTATGGCGAAAAGGTAATGTATGCTGAGGAGGATGAAGAGGGAAATACCCACCATGTGACGGTAGTTGAACATATTGCCGGAGACTTGGCCGTGGATAATCTGCAATTGCAAGACCCTATGCACCGCCGGATGTTGGACGAAGTGCTTGCACGCATACACACTGAGGGTTTTGTGGCTTCGCGTTACTTCTTCTCTCATCCCGATCCGCAGGTGGCTCGCTTGGCGGCCGACCTCAGTAGCGAGCGTTATCAATTGAGCAAATACCATTCGCGTTCTCAAAAGATTGTTACCGATGAAGAACGCTTGTGCGAACTCGTCCCTCACCTGCTCACCGATTTGAAGTTGGCCATTGTGGAGGACGAACTCAAACAGGTGCTCTCAGCCCTGCAAGACCGTTCCGTAATGACTGATGCCGCCCGTTATATGGAAATCATGAAACGCTACAAAGACCTCTCCGAAGTGCAGCGTCTCATAGCCAAGCGTGCCGGCGAGCGTGTGGTTTTGTCATAAAGATTGCCAAATTTGCACTCGCTGAGTGCAAATTTTCTTTGTTTTTGCACTTGGCAAGTGCAAATTTTGTAAAAATCCAAGAACCACCATCATGGTGACTCTTGGATTCAGCGATTATTCTTTGCTATGATTATGGTAATCTGTTTATACTCACTCCTTCCAATCCCCCTCCTCCAATTCGAAGATGTCGTTCACGGGAGTGTTGAAGATGGCCGACATGCGCAGGGCCAGTACCGTCGAGGGATTGAACTTCCCTTGTTCAATGGCCACGATGGTCTGTCGGCTCACGTGTACACGGTCGGCCAAGTCCTGTTGCGTCATGCGCAGCTTGGCACGTTCTACTCGCAGGTTATTCTTCATGGCTCAAGTGTTTTAATTGATAAAGTTCGTATTCGAATCTTCCGATGTAGAGCACGAAGATGCTGAACAGGCAGAAGATGATGAAATACAGGTAGAGGCCACCGAAGATTATCCATGTGCCCACAATCAGTAGCACCGCATTGATTTTGACGGCCCATGCGAAGGATTGGAAGCGGAGGGCGGTTATCATCTCATCCTCTTCGCGTTCGCGAGAGAAGGAAATGAATAGCAGCGACACCATCAGCAGGGCTAAACTCAATTCCATCAGCATTCCTTGGCTCTCCCATGTAATGCCACTGCTTTGGGTCGTGTATTTGTCAAGGGAGAAACACAGTGTGGGGAAGGAGAGAAGGTAATCATCAATCACATCACCAAGGGTCAATACGTAAAGAACCAGCGAGGGAATAAGCAGTATCCAGCCAATCCGCTTGCAGATGGATGGAAATAAAAAATTCTTCTTCATACGTCTTTCTTTTTTAGTGGTTACACATTCTCTTCATATTTCAGACTACGATTTTCCTTCCAAAGGAAGAACTTGAACAATAGGACATAGATGACAAGGGGCTTGAAAAATACATTTCTGAAGATGGTTATAGATCCTAAATCATCAGGACTTATACCTACGAAACGTAGCAGTGCGACATCAATGGTCGGGTAGAGAATCAGCATGATGGCATAGATGATGGCAACGATACCTAACGTGTTCATGCGGATACTGCGGATACGTTCGTCTTCATATTCTTCTTGCGAAAAGGCCAGGATGAGGAATCCGATTAACCACATTGCGCCACCAAATGCAAACATGCTGGTGACAAAGTAATATCCGGAGTCGTCCCCTCCTTTGAATAGGATTGGATGAAGCATCATACCTGCACTTATGCTGGCAATGGTCCATCCGGCCTTTTGCCACCCGTGTGGCAATAGTTTGAATGTTTTCATGTTACTTGTTTGTTTTTAAGTTATACATTATACATAGTAGTGCGTCTGTCGAGAAAATCTGCAGTCTTTCCTCTTACGACGCTGCAAATGTAATGTAAACGCGACAAACATGCAAGTAAACACGACATAAAGTAGCGATTTATTAGCATATTTTAAACATTGGACATCCATGAATCCTCTCTTATATATATAATAAGGTATAGTAACAATTCAGCGTTCATGCAAACCCTTTATTTTTTTGAAAGCAGAGACACAAAGACACAGAGAAGATATATTTGTCACAGAAGAAAGGAAAACCTCTGTGTCTCCGTGTCTCCGTGTTCTAATTATGGGAGGTATGATAAAAAACTATAATCTTCGGGCGCGAAATTAGGGCAAAAGGAAAGAAAACACTATCTTCGCGCTCATTATTTATTAACCATTATAAAAAGTAAAAAGAATTATGGAAAAGAATACTCCCAATCAGAACGGACAATTGCAAATCGAGTTGAAGGAAGACGTGGCACAGGGAACTTATGCTAACTTGGCCATTATCAGCCATTCAACCTCAGAATTTATACTCGACTTTGTGCGCGTGATGCCCGGCCTTCCCAAGGCAAATGTGCAATCCCGCATTGTGCTTACTCCCGAACACGCCAAGCGTCTCCTCTTCGCCTTGCAGGACAATGTGAAGAAGTACGAGAACAACTGGGGACCCATCCGTATGCCCGAGCAGGCACAAGGCAACAAGACCTACGTGCCCAACCTTTCGGACTTCAAGGGCGAAGCCTGATAGAGTTCATAAGCCTTTATTCGGCTCTTCGGCGGATACACCTACGTGTTCAATGGCTTAAAAGTCCGTATTCAATAGCATAAAGTCCTATATTTTAGTGGCGTTTCACGAGTGTGATACACTCGCATCACCCGTGTGATACGAGTGTCTGACTCGGGTGATACATGCGTATCACAAGGGTGAGACGCCACTAAAATGTAGGAATTTGCTTATATAAATACGTAATGATGAGGCGTTTAGGTGCGTCTTTTGTCCGCATCAACGGGGTAATCATTGAATGGCAGGCAATAGTTATGAAAGAAGGGTGAAGCCTTCCTGCCAATGTTGCATATATTATATATAATAAGGTATAGTGTTTATGGTTTCCTCTTTGTGATGGGGAAGTTTTCTCCTTTTCAAGCAGACTTGAACGTTTATGCCTGCCCAAACATTGCTTATAAAGTCTAATAAGTATTAAAAAAGATTAAATAAGGGTACTTTGGGGAGGAAAATAAGATTAAAAGAGGTGAAAGATATTGTCGTTTGGAAACTTATTTGTACCTTTGCAGCCCGAAAAGTGCGAGTATGCACCAAAGAAACTGAAAATCAGTAAACAAAATATATAATAATTAAAAACAAAAACTAAAATGCCTACTATTCAACAGTTAGTTAGAAAAGGAAGACAGGTTTTGGTTGAGAAGAGTAAGTCTCCCGCATTGGATTCATGTCCTCAGCGTCGTGGCGTGTGCGTGAGAGTTTACACTACTACTCCTAAGAAGCCTAATTCCGCAATGCGTAAGGTAGCGCGTGTGCGCTTGACAAATCAAAAAGAGGTGAACTCTTACATTCCGGGTGAAGGCCACAACTTGCAAGAGCACTCAATCGTGCTGGTTCGTGGTGGTCGTGTGAAGGACCTCCCTGGTGTACGTTATCACATCGTTCGTGGTACTTTGGATACTGCCGGTGTTGCAGGTCGTACACAACGTCGTTCTAAGTATGGTGCTAAGCGCCCCAAACCGGGTCAGGCAGCAGCTCCCGCAAAAGGTAAGAAGAAGTAATTAACGCCTTCTTAATCAAAAAAGAAAAAACAAAGTATTAATTTTCGTTTTGGTTTGTTGGAATTAGCTATAAAGGTTGAGTAAATGCTTCAGAGGAAGCGTTGAAGAAGACAAGAAATGCAGCCCAAACAAAACATTATTTTTCAAACTAATGAGAAAAGCAAAACCAAAAAAGCGTGTGGTTCTTCCCGATCCCGTGTTTGGCGATCAGAAAGTTTCTAAGTTCGTGAACCACTTGATGTTCGACGGTAAGAAGAATACTTCATATGAAATCTTCTATGCCGCTCTTGAAGTAGTAAAAACCAAACTTCCCAACGAGGAAAAGACTTCTCTGGAAATCTGGAAGAAGGCTCTTGACAACATCACTCCCCAGGTGGAGGTGAAGTCTCGTCGTATCGGTGGTGCCACTTTCCAGGTGCCTACTGAAATCCGTCCCGACCGTAAGGAGTCTATTTCAATGAAGAATATGATCCTCTTCGCCCGTAAGCGTGGTGGCAAGTCAATGGCTGACAAGTTGGCCGCTGAGATTATCGATGCTTTCAACGAGCAGGGTGGTGCTTTCAAGCGTAAGGAAGGTATGCACCGTATGGCTGAGGCTAACCGTGCATTTGCTCACTTCAGATTCTAATCGTCAAATAATAATACGGAATTAGAAAATGGCAAAGCAAGACTTACTTTTGACCCGTAACATCGGTATCATGGCTCACATCGATGCCGGTAAGACAACCACTTCAGAGCGTATTCTGTTCTACACAGGTCTGACTCACAAGATTGGTGAAACTCACGATGGTACTGCCACCATGGACTGGATGGCTCAGGAGCAGGAGCGCGGTATCACTATTACCTCTGCTGCTACTACCACTCGCTGGAACTATGACAACAAGACATACAAGATCAACTTGATTGACACTCCGGGACACGTGGACTTTACTGCTGAGGTAGAGCGTTCACTCCGTGTGTTGGACGGTGCTGTGGCTACCTATTGTGCTGTAGGTGGTGTTGAGCCCCAGTCAGAGACTGTATGGCGTCAGGCTGACAAGTACAATGTACCCCGTATCGGTTATGTAAACAAGATGGACCGCTCTGGTGCTGACTTCTACGAAGTAGTTCGTCAGATGAAGGAGGTTCTCGGTGCCAATCCTTGCCCTATCTGTATTCCTATCGGTGCAGAGGAAAACTTCAAGGGTCTTGTTGACCTGATCAAGATGAAGGCTATCCTGTGGCACGATGAGACTATGGGTGCTGACTATGACGAGGAGGAAATCCCTGCCAATTTGGTTGACGAGGCCAACGAGTGGAGAGAGAAGATGCTCGAGAAGGTGGCTGAGTACGATGACGAGTTGATGGAGAAGTTCTTCGACGATCCTTCAACCATCACCAACGAAGAGGTTATGCGTGCCCTCCGTGCCGCTACCTTGAAGATGGACATCGTCCCCATGTTGTGCGGTTCTTCATTCAAGAACAAGGGTGTGCAGACATTGCTCGACTATGTATGTGCTTTCTTGCCCTCTCCGCTGGATACTCCCGCTATCGAGGGTATTAACCCCGAAACAGGTGAGGCTGACAGCCGTAAGCCGAGCGAAGAAGAGAAGACTTCTGCATTGGCGTTCAAGATTGCTACTGACCCCTATGTAGGTCGTCTGACTTTCTTCCGTGTGTACTCAGGTAAGGTTGAGGCCGGTTCATATATCTACAATACCCGTTCAGCTAAGAAGGAGCGTGTGTCTCGTCTGTTCCAGATGCACTCTAACCACCAGAATCCTGTAGAAGTGATTGCTGCTGGTGATATCGGTGCCGGTGTAGGTTTCAAGGATATCCGTACCGGTGATACCCTTTGCGACGAAACAGCTCCCATCATTCTCGAATCTATGGACTTCCCCGATCCCGTTATCGGTATCGCTGTTGAGCCCAAGACTCAGAAGGATATGGAGAAACTTGCCAACGGTTTGGCTAAGTTGGCCGAGGAAGACCCCACATTTACAGTGAAGACTGACGAGCAGAGCGGTCAGACCGTTATCTCGGGTATGGGTGAGCTTCACTTGGATATCATCATCGACCGTCTGAAGCGCGAGTTCAAGGTTGAGTGTAACCAAGGTAAGCCTCAGGTTAACTACAAGGAGACTATCACCAAGACTGTCAACCTCCGCGAGGTTTACAAGAAGCAGTCGGGTGGTCGCGGTAAGTTCGCTGACATCATCGTAAACGTGGGTCCCGTTGATGAGGACTTCAAGGAAGGTGGTCTGCAGTTTGTTAACGAGGTGACTGGTGGTAACATTCCTAAGGAATTTATCCCCGCTGTACAGAAGGGCTTCCAGTCAGCCATGAAGAACGGTATCCTCGCCGGCTTCCCCTTGGATTCATTGAAGGTTACTCTGTTGGATGGTTCGTTCCACCCCGTTGACTCTGACCAGTTGTCATTCGAAATCTGCGCTATCCAGGCTTACAAGAACGCTTGTGCTCAGGCAGGTCCCGCATTGTGCGAGCCTATGATGAAGCTGGAAGTTGTTACTCCCGAGGAGAACATGGGTGACGTGATTGGTGACTTGAACAAGCGTCGTGGTCAGGTAGAAGGTATGGAGTCAAGCCGTTCAGGTGCCCGCATCGTGAAGGCTACTGTGCCTCTGGCAGAGATGTTCGGTTACGTAACAGCATTGCGTACCATCACTTCAGGTCGTGCAACCTCTTCAATGACTTACGATCACCATGCTCAGGTGTCCAACTCAATTGCCAAGGCGGTGCTCGAAGAGTGCAAGGGTCGTGTAGACTTGATTAAGTAAAAAACAAAACCGGAAGACGGGACAGGTTAGCGAATGACTCTTAACCTGTTCCCTTCTTCCTCTTTTAATTCACTATAAACAAACAAAAAGTAATGAGTCAAAAAATTAGAATTAAACTGAAATCCTACGATCACAACTTGGTGGACAAGTCTGCTGAGAAGATTGTAAAGACAGTGAAGGCTACGGGTGCTATCGTAAGCGGTCCTATTCCTCTTCCCACTCACAAGCGCATCTTTACTGTAAACCGTTCAACCTTCGTAAACAAGAAGTCTCGCGAACAGTTCGAGCTTTCTTCTTACAAGAGATTGATTGACATTTATAGCTCAACAGCCAAGACAGTGGATGCATTGATGAAGCTGGAGTTGCCGAGCGGTGTAGAAGTAGAAATTAAAGTTTAAGAATCGAATTATTTAAAAATTAACT
>JAFWYQ010000016.1 GCA_017517605.1 Bacteroidaceae bacterium | reverse complement strand
TATTATAATTTTTTTTATTTTACTATTATAAAAAGCATCATGTCCTATACTAATTATATTTTCGGGAATAGTAAGTATATCAAAGGTACATTCTTGAAACGATTTCTCTGCAATATCTTTTACGTTATCTTCAAAATATAGATTTTGAATTGTACAAGAAGAGAACATATTTCCTTCAATCGTTTCTACTCCAATAGTAACATCTGTCAAATTACTATATTTTGCAAATACAGAGCCGCTATCAAAATTGAATTGTCTTCCAATATACACTTCCTTTAAATTTGAAGGTCCGTTAAAAGGGCGGGATTGATCATAAAATGAAATTTTCGTAATACCATCTTCTAATATCAATTTTTCAAGAGACGTGCAACCATTAATGATTTTATAACCGATATAAGTCACACTTTGTGGAATTACTAAAGACTTTAAATTATCACAATTGCTGAAAGCATTATCCCCGATTTGTGAAACAATATACTCTTGATTATTATACTCTACTTTTTGAGGAATTATGATATCTCCATTTAATGTTGCAGAAGCTACTCTCACTTGATTAGAATTGCTATTTACACATTCATAATAAATACCATCCACTTCAAAATCATACGCATTTACTGTTGTAAAACATGACAAAGTAACGAACAATGCCAACCATTGCTTTAATTTTTTCATAATTTGTTGTTCACTCTGCCTCCTCTATCTCCCTCCGATTCAGCGTTTAATCGTTTAACTGATAAATTCGATACCTACATATACAAAAAAGACGTGGAGATCGTGCTTGTTGCCCGCTCCACACCTTAAGGCTCTCGCATTGCCCAACTCGTCGGAACGAACAACGAAGAAGCCCCACGCCGATATATAATATACCCGTCCCGTCTTTTCCTATACATCAATAATATAGGAAAGACAGGCACAGGGATATGTACATACCCATAGGGCATCTACCGTTGCTTTGTCTTTGACGAGTTAAAGAACTTGCGAGATTCTAAGGTGTCAAAACCAAAGTGTCAAGTAAACGCCTTTTTCAATATGTGTCCCCACCCTGCTCCCTCCCGATGGAGGGCATTCGGCGTGAAGATGGTGCAAAGGTACGGATTTAAATTAAAAATGAAAAATTAAAAGTTAAGAATTATATGATTTTATGTTGAAAAACAGAAATCCATGTACAATTTACCAATTACAAAGTACAAGCGGTGCTTGCAAATGAAAGACTGCGAAGCTGATGAAATTGCGAACAATAGCTTTCCATTTATTACTGCCAACGGTTTGGCAGTAGTCTGCCAATAGCGAGGCAGTGAACTGCCAAGCCGTTGGCAGTACACTGACATCCGCATGGCAGTGATGAAAGTATAGGATGTAAAGGGGGATAAGACTATACTAATATATTACTCCGTCCCGCTGCATTTGAAATGCGGAAGGACAGAAAGTAAATGTTTAGATAAATGGATGCTTGCGTTCACAGATCCTTCCTCCAAGGTCGTCAGAATGAACAGAGACATCCCACCCTTAAAAACTCTTTGAACATTGAACTATGGCTACTGGCTATGGCAAATTATAAAGCTATCGCTAAAGGCCATTGCCTTAAACTTTGCACCTTGAACCTTAAACTTTGAACCTTGAACCTACTTCGTATACAACTCTATCGTCTCCTCGATGGCTTGGGTGCAGACGGGGCAATAGAGGTCGATGGTGTGAAACCAGTTCATCATGCAATTGGGCCAGGGGCGATAGACACCTTTTTGCAGGTAGCCGCCACCTTCATATACGCCCAATGGCCAAGGCTTCTTGGCATCGAAGTCGGGTGCATCGGGGTTTTGTGGATTCAACTTCCACGGTGTCTCCTTGACAGGTGTGGGCACGGGTGCATCGCCAAGCAGGCGCTTCCAACTCTTGGCTTCGAGGTTGGTGAGTGTGGTGATGTTCGGTTCCCAAGGCTCTACGTGGGGGAAGTAGAGGTCGCTCATCTCCACACCACCCACGTATTCGTCGGCAAGGCCCACGAAGAGGTGGCCAAGCTCATGACTATAGGTTTTGCGTGTGGAAGCTCCTGCAATGTCGGCCGCACTGATGCCATAGAAATTGTAGATGCCTCCGCCACCATACTTGGGCGAATTGGTAAGGATGTAGATGATGTCGTAAGGGGCATGAGCGGCTACGTCGAGGAGGGTTTGGAAGTCCTCGGTCATCTGATAGCGTTCAGAGTTGAAGGTGTAGTAGTGGGTATTGAGTGCCGTGTTCTTCCACTCGCGATTGCCGGGTATGGAGGTGCCTGACTCTTGGCTGGGTGCCCACACGGCGCGGATGTTGAACTTGTCGCTATGCTGGCTATAGGGGTGGTATGAGAGGATGCTCTCGGCAAAGATTTGGCAATCTTTCTCGAACTTCTCCTTCTCGGCTTCGGTGTATCCGTCGGGAAGGAGGACGATATCAACAGACTTTTGTGTATGACCCTTGCCATAGATGTGGATGGTGCTGAGCGTGGGTTTGAATTGTCGGATGAAGTAGCTATCCACGTCAATTTCGTGAGTGAACTTGAGATGAAGCTCTCCCGTGCGGTTTTCGCGTGTATAGATTTCTACCACCACATCGTTTTTTGGGAAGGGGAAGACAATACCTTCGGGCATTGCCTTAGAGGTAACCTTGGCTTCGGGAGTGGTTTGCCACTCGTTGAAGAGCGAGCCGAATCCGCGCGAGTAGATGACCTTTCCCGTGGCTTTGTCAATGACTTTGAAGAAGTGGTTGCCCATGTTGCGTGTCTCCACCAGATAGTTTTCGTTACCTGCCCAATAGGGTTCCTCAATCACCTCGTCCAAAAAGTAGTGCTCGGTGGTGGCACTTCCGGCATGGTAATAGTCGAGGCGCATGGTTTTGTGCAGGAAGTAGTCATCGAAATTTACCTGCGCGACACCTGTGAGTGTGGCACACATGGCTATCAAGGGGAGAATATTTCTGAGTTTCATAAGGCGTATATTTTTTCCTCGTTGGCAAAAAACTTTTTTCAGGTAGGAGAAAAAAAAAGTTGTGTCAACATACCATTGACACAACTCTTTGTCCTCATTTTCGTCGGGGTAGCGGGATTTTGCAATTTCGCTAATACCCAACAGCTTAGAGTCTATATCCGTTTCTTCGATACCTGTTTCTGTCAATTTTTGTCTGCTCATTAATATTTGAATTGTTCTCTCTTTTTCGGCCAATAGTTCTTTGAGGTGCTCCACTTCCTTTTTGCATTCGCTTAAAGAAATGTCACCAGAAACATTGTTTCCATTACCTCTAACTTTGTGGCCAATATTTACTAAAATTGATTCTACTTCTCTGTCAAAAAAATCATCAATTTGACAATGAAGTACATCTGCAATCTTTTCGAGATTGCTACTGTTAGGAGCAATAGTCCTTGCGAAAGAATAGAAAGTTTCCCGCTTTATTCCTGCAGCTTCATAAAGTTCTTTATGGGTCATTCCTCTTTCTTCGGCTATATCCTTAATTTTCTGAAAGTTAAACATAAATCTATTTTATAATGAATTTAAATTAAGTATACTTATTTATATTTTAAGGTATATTTAATCATATGTATAAATGATTATTTCTATCTTTGCAGTGTAAATTTAAGAATAAATTATAGAATAAATTTAATAATCATGCAAAAAGTTTGTGTTTTAAATGAAATTCAGAAATTGTACGAACCTCTTTCACTGAAGGAGAAAAAGGACTTCAGGAAGAAGTTTCTGGAAGAGACAGAGCTGTCGTTAGCGTCTTTCTATGTGTGTCTGAGAGGTGATACCTTTAGGCCGTTGGAACGAAAGTTGTTCATTGAAATGATTCAGGAGTATGGAAAATCTGAAGATAACAGTAACGCTTGAATCCGGCCATCGTGTGGTGCTGAAGCAGCCGGAAGAACTGGACATTTCTCAGCAAGAGGTGGTGCTGGTATTTGACAACGGACAAATGTTCCATGGTGTGGTCCAATATATAGGATGTGGTGAAATTCATCTGACAAGGAGAGGAAAAACCGAACGGTATATAGGGCTGTGCTTCCCCTTAGACAGATTGATAGGTTGGTGCTATAATAAATAGGAAATAAGGTGGCTTATCGGTACGGGTTCGACTCCCGTATTTCCACGACGTTTATTTTAAAATTAGAGTGAGATGAGAAAAGGACAAAAAGTAAGAATCTTGGCCAACAATCAGATTGGCACGATTGCAGAGAGAAAATTTGTGTGCATCCATGGTAAACGGATGGTGTTGTACCTCGTAAAGACGGAGGACGGCCGCCTGTGCTGGTACCAGCCGGAGAGCCTAGGAAGCACGCACGAGATTGTCAGCGTCAGTTTTGATAACGAATCTACAGGGCAGAAGCTCCGGGTTAAAGTAGATTGGGATCATACTGGAGGTATTCAGATGACAATGGAAGACTTGTCGGACATCGGACTTGAGAAGCAAAAAGGTGTTCATGTGTTCCTTTGCTGTCGTTTGTTGGAACTGTTTGCAAAAGAAAGGGAGGAAAGATGAAGATAGGTCAAGAGGTCCTCCTCGTAGGCGAGTTCAATACCGGTAGGATTGTAAATGCCACGCATTTTGATTCTGAGGGAAATGTGGAAGGATACGTACTGGTTGACAAGGCTTACATACATGAGCTTGAGTGGTATCCGGTTTCAGACGTTTGTCCGCGCTATGAAGAAAGGCAGATATATATAGAAAATGCGATGTATGACCGTGGGTTAAGAGTAAATATCCGTTTTGATAGGGATTTTAACGAGATGACTCTCGATGGCCCATTTGGAAAGTCTGGGAATTATGTGAAACTCACCTTTTCATTATAACATCATTAAAAATCAAAATAATTATGCAGGAACAGACATTACACACCACTCGTGAGTGGGAAGAAAAGAAGAGTGAGAGAATGGAATACACCCGTTTTTTGTATGCCGAGGACGGCAGCCGGGGAGTGACCGAAGTTTTTGGGAGAGTGAAGCGGACTGTACGCCGCTATGCCGGGCCGGGCAAAGGCATGCAGACTGTAGAACGTTTTGAGTCTGTCCGCTGGAGCAGTTCAGGATGTTGCTACCGCCTGGGAAAAGGAACACGGATGAGGAACTTTGACATACAGTTCTCATGATCCGGCCGGCAGACATCTATGCAGCCAGCAATGACGGGTTGGACATCATCCTCTTCTACTACCCGGATGCGAAAGACTGTGTAGATAACAAAAAGAAGTTCAAACGTCGCCTTTCTGAAGATGACGCGTCGGCCTGCATCAAAAAGTATGGGGACTGTTATAAGGTGACAGACTTCGGAGACCAAGGCACGGCCATGAGCCCCATCGACATCTGCATGTACGAGGAGAACCTGAACTTTCAGGAAGCCATGGCCAAACTGGCCGCCATGTATGACGTGCATGACGAACTGAAACGTTCCGTCAACAAGCCTGATATCCGCAAGCGTCCGGCCAAGGCCGAGGAAGAAGAGGGCAAACACTACTTTGAACTGGAAAAAGTCTTCACCCACGACCAGCTGCAGGTGCTTGGCCCGCGGGTGAAGCAGGAACACGTGGAATCGCTCCACTGGTACGTGGCCAAGTCGGTGTCCTACGTCAAGAACCGTGAGGTGACAACCAAGTACACCACAGAGACCTACCCCATTTTTATGCGCGAGTGCATTGTGGAGGAGTCCGCTAATGGGGAGAATGTGAACAAGTTCTTCAAGATTTACGAGCCGTTGAACCCTGACAAGCAGTGGCGCTTCAGCTATACTCCTACGGGAGGCAAGCCGAAGCAGTACATCAACGGACTGTACGAGCTTCGCAAGGCTTATGCCAAGTTCAATGCAGATGAGGAAGCAGCCTTCCGCAACATTCCGGGCAACGATGACAAGCCCTACAAGGAAAAGAAACTGCCCGAGGCCTTCATCTGCTCTGGCGAAAGGGATGCCCTGTGTGTACGCGCCTTGGGATACTGGCCGCTGTGGTTCAACAGCGAAACCTACAAGGTAAGCCCCGAGGAGATGAAGGAGGTGTGGAAATACGTTGAAGTGCTTTACAACATCCCCGACATTGATGATACCGGACGGCTGAAGGGTACGGAACTGGCCCTTCAGTACCTGGACGTACATACCGTGTGGCTTCCTGAATGGTTGCGCCAGTACCGCGACCGCCGCGGGAAACCCCGCAAGGATTTGCGCGACTTTGTAGAGCTGCGTCCCGAACGCAAGGATTTCCTGAACCTGCTGACATTGGCCATGCCTGCCCAGTTCTGGACGCAGCAGACCAATGCCCGCACGGGAAAGAGCACGGTGGACATCGACAGCGAATGCCTGCACTACTTCCTCACCCTGAACGGATTCTATGCCCTGCACGACGAAAACAGCGATTCGGCCAAGCACATCCGCATCAAGGGGAACGTGGTGAGCACCGTCCGCGGACGCGACATATCCCTGTTCCTACGCGACTTCGCCCGCGAACGGTTCCTGCCACGCGACATCCGCAACCTGCTGCTCAACAGCCAACGGTTGAGCGACTCCAGTCTGGAGCGTATGCAGGAGATATCGCTTGACTTCCGCAACTATACCCCCACCTCGCAATTCCTCTTCTTCCCCGGAAAATCATGGGAAGTGACGGCCGATGGCATCTGCGAACTGCCGGGCGGCACCGGCGGACGCTATGTGTGGGACAGCAACGTCATCGACCACCGCGTCACGGTGCTGCCTCCCATGTTCAGTTGTCAGGTGGAGGAAGATGCAGAAGGGAGAATGCACTACGACATCGACATCCTGTCCCACGACAGCAACCTGCTGCGCTACCTCATCAACACCTCGCGCACCTATTGGCGGCAGGAAATGGAGTACCACTGGGAGGACGAATCGTTCGATGTGGCCGAACGCTACCGCCAAGAGCACCACTTCGACATTGCCGGCCCCGTCCTCAGTCCCGAGGCCATACGCGAACAGAAGCAGAACCTCATGGCCAAAATCTTTGCCATCGGCTATAACCTCCATCAGTACAAGTCGCCCTCACGCGCCTGGGGACTCTTCGCCATGGACGACAAGGTGGGAGCCGATGGCGAATGCAACGGACGTAGCGGAAAGTCCTTCCTCTTCAAGTCCTTCACCTATTTCCAGAAGACTGTGCAGCTCTCAGGCCGCAACCCACGCCTGATGGACAATCCCCACGTGTTTGACCAAGTGAACCAGCATACTGACTTTGTGCTGGTAGATGACTGTGACCGCTACCTCAATACGGGACAGTTCTACGACATCATCACCGGTGGCATGACCGTCAATCCCAAGAACAACCGTTCGTTCTACATCGACTTTGCCGACTCTCCCAAGTTCGGATTCACCACCAACTATGTGCCCACCGACTTCAATGCTTCCACCTCTGCCCGCCTGCTCTACATGGTCTTCAGTGACTGGTACCACGAGCATACGCCGGAAAACGACTATCTGGAGAGCCGCTCCATCCGCGACGATTTCGGCAAGAATCTCTTCGCCGACTACACCGAAGAGGAATGGAACCAGGACATCAACTTCTTTGCCCAATGCCTCCAGTTCTACCTTCAGATGACAGCCCGGGGACTCAAGCTGGAACCTCCGTTGGGCAACATCATGCGCCGCAAGTACAAGGCCGACATGGGGGCCAACTTCGAGGATTGGGCATACCAGTACTTTGCCGAGGATGGCGACCATGTGAACTGCCTGATTCAACGCGAAGAGGCACTGGAGGACTTCATCCGCTTCTCCAAACTGGGGCGATGGACAATGCAGAAGTTCACCCGCGCACTCCAAGGCTTTGTCAACCTCTGCCCCTACGTGGCCGAACTGAACCCGCCCGAGCTTCTCAACAATGCCGGACGTCTCATCCGTAAAGTTGACGGCAAGAGCAAAGAGATGCTCTACATCCGCACCATCAGCCACCCCGGTTCCACCGTGGGTGAAGATCTGGATCTGAAACTGTTTAATGCTGATAAAGAAGATGAAGAAGAAAATGCCTTCTAACCGCCATCTGCGGTTGGAGCCGGACGAATGGAAGCAGCTTCTTCAGGAAGCAGGCTTTCAGGAATACTACTATCAAGTCACTACCTTCTTCTACCGCATGAAGCCCGGACAGGCCGTCCGCCTGGAGAGCGAAAAGAATCTCCGATGGCTCGTCAAGGCAGCCTGTGCCTTCATCACCGAAGGAAGCAACTGGGAACGCTATTCCATCAACGATGACTTCAACGTGCTCTATTGTTCATCATGGCGTGGCCCGACACTTTACGAACAGGAAGTGGAACGACGGTACCGCGAACAACACCCGAAATGAATGCAAGCCTGCCACCTCACTCTCTTCAGACAACACCGTACAAGGGAATGGATACAAACGTGTCCATTCCCTTTACTATTTCTATGAGAATACGCCACGAATGCCCGGCGGCTCTGTCTTCCGCTCCATCCCCTTTTTTCTTACAAAATTTTGTAACCTTGTAACCTTCTGTTTGAAAAGGAGGTTAAAAACCTAAAAATAAAGAAGATAAAAAGGTTACAAAACAAGGTTACAAACGGGTTACAAAGTCGCCTGCGTTTGTAACCTTACCTAAGTTTGTACCCTGCGGACACAAAGGTTACAAACTTTTTTCAGCCTACCGCCCCGCGTGTCTCCATTTTGTACCCATCCAAATACACTGTCAACCAACCACTTACAAAGCCAAGTCACAAGGTTACAAAATTACACGAATTTCTGACGGAATTATCAGATTCTGCGCAAGAAGAAGAACTCATCTTGTGCAGTTCTGTCGGAACAGGAGTGTGTTTTGTCAAAAAATCCCCTGCCAGCTTAGTTTACTTGGCCTGCTGGCTTAGTTAAGCTGACTTGCCAACTTAACTAAGCTGGCAAGCCCAACAAATGCACTTTGGGTGTGAAAAATTATACTGTTTGTATGAAATTTCATATCTTTGCATCAGATAATCAATTGGCCATGAGTAAATTTGTAATCTACATCAAACTGGAGACCTACCTGCACCAGTGGCTCACCCACTCGCTGGGCAATCCGGTGGTGTTTCCTGCCCAAAGTTGCGAGAATGCCACCATCCGCCGTTTCCTGCAGAAACTGCCGGTGGATGCCAAGCCCCAACTGGCAGACGCTTCCCTCACCGCCATCTGCATACCGGAAAGCAAAGCCAAGGATCCTGCCATCTACAACTACATGGGGCAGGCAGGCAAAGAGGCTGTAGTGGAATGCATCGAGGACCTGTTCCGCCGCAATCTGTGGCACGAGATGGGCGACCTGACACCCGGCCGTCGGGGAGTGAACGGACAGATTGCCGCCTGGTGCGAAATGCACGGCATCGGCATCGACTATGTAGAGACTGTCCGGCAGAAATACTACCGTATGCGCAAGGCTTACGCCAAACGGGGTATCAATTAGTGACTTTTTTACAGAAAAACAATCGGATGAGAAACCCGATTTTGAACAACACCGAACAGATGCGCACAGATGCGCACAATATCAAGATATGAAACCTATATTGCACCACATCAAAAGTGTCCGTATTGCGGATGCCTCTTCCATCAATCTTGCATTTATCCGCAAGGGTACGTGCCAACTGTCTGCTACCGTCAATTGGGAGAATTTATGTACCGTCGGACTCTCTGCACTTGAATTTTCGGACAAAATAGAGAATAAAGTACGGATGTACACGACCAAACTGACCTGCCACCTTCGGGATGAGTACCAGGTCGGAAACCGGAAACTCATTTTCCTTGCTACCACTGTACAAGGAAAAGAATTTCTAGTCGGTACCTCCGGCCGTCCTTACCCCATAGTGACACAGAAAAACACGATGCCTGACACTCCATCAGGTGTATCAGACACTGAAATGACCGTCACTTTCACCTCCACCCATCCCGCTTTGACCGTGATTTAAGTCTTTTATTATATAAGGTAATGGTGTTAATATTGCGTCAAAATTGAAATTATGACGTACAATATCAACATCAATGACTACATCGGACGCTGGGGCTTTTCCAAACAGTATTGTCAGGCCAAGCTGCAAGAACTGAAAGGAAAGCCTGTCAATGTCCGCATATCCAGCTATGGCGGCGAAGTCGCTCATGCACTGGACATCCGTCAGCAGTTCATCGACCACGGCGATGTGACTGCCTATCTATATGGCTTCGTCGCTTCCTCCGCAACCATCCTTGCCATGGGAGCAAAGAAAATCTGTATCTCCAAGTACTGCATGTTCCTCGTCCATAAAGTAAGCAATTGGGTGGATGCCTGGGGACAGTACAATGCCGACCAGATGCAACAACTCATCGAAGAACTGAAAAAGAACAAGGATGACAATGAGAAAATCGACCGTGTAATCGCCAGTATGTATGCTGCCAAATGTGGAAAGAACGTCGAAGAAATCCTGGACGTACTGAAAGAAGCCCGTTGGCTTACTGCACAAGAGGCTAAAGATTATGGTTTCGTTGACGAAGTTATTGAAGGCGATGAGGGCAAAATGAACATGGCTGAATATACCGAGAAATTCAATATGTTGGGATTGCCCCCTCTTCCTGTGCCGGAAGAGAGCAAGGAGAATCTGGAAGATGAGACTCCGGGCAAGACATCTGTCCTGAACCGAATACTGGAGGCTATTACAGGAATGAGGCAGTCCAACGAGAAAAAGAATGAAGAACCCCAAGAAACAATCAAAAAAATCATGAACAAAGATTTCAAGAAAGTGAACGAGCTTCTGGGAGTCGAAGGCTTTGAGGCAAACGAAGCTGGAGAGGTGACAGTCACCATCGACCAGTTGAAGAAACTGAACGAGAAGCTGGACGAACTCGGAAGCAAGCAGACTGAGATTGACAGTCTGAGAGAACAAGTTAATAATCTGAAAAAGGCAGACGGAGCAGATTCTACCGTAGTCGATGACGACACAAACGGTGAAAAGATAACCGCCGCAAGTATGTTTGACGAAATTAAAGACCTCTAACCATGGCAGAATTCCTTATTTCCCCTGAAGATCTTCAGACCTCTGCACGCAAGTACAGAAAAGAACTGTTGAAGATGCCCGTGATGGCATTGGGAGCAGCTTTGCAGCACATGACGCTGCGCACCGGTATCCGTTTCTCGGAAACTGTCGGTGAATTGACTGGTGACATCGAACTTGGCCCCTACAGCGAAACCCGTGAGGCAGAAGACAGTTCTGCAATCGAAGGTCGTACACTGTACACCTTCTTCGGTTCTGCCGTACAGAACTTCTCTCCAAACAAGTTGTACAAGACCATTTATGGTGACAATATCACCAAGGGCGAAGCATTGAAGAAAACTGATATCACCCGTCAGTTGGTTGCACT
>JAFWYQ010000015.1 GCA_017517605.1 Bacteroidaceae bacterium | reverse complement strand
GTCGCTTACATACCATCCATTCAATACGATATAATTATCTGTGGTATTGTACAGTTCCACCCATGTGCCGTAGTTATAGGATGGGTCAACAAACATGTCCACATTAGCAGCCTGTAGCTCATTAACTATCACGGATTGGGCAGAAAGTGGTAGTACTCCCAATACTATAGTACAAAATATGATGATGCTTTTTTTCATTGGTTTATGAGTGCTGAGTTATGAGTTATGAGTTCTGAGTTAAGAGTTTCGAGTTATGAGTTATGAGTTATGAATTATGAATTCTGAGTTTTGAGTTCTGAGTTCTGAATTGTGAGTTAAGAGTTCAGAGTTTTGAGTTTCAGTACCGCATGGTTAGAACTCATAACTCATAACTCAAAACTCATAACTCATCTTTATTTCTTTTGTCGTGCAAAACTGCCGAAATATTTAGTACATACTTGTTGCCATTCGCGTGCATCGACGAGTTGGGTGGTGAGCTTGTCATTTACCTCTTGCCAACGTTGAGGGTCGATGTAAGGCTTGGCCTGTTGCCATGTGGCAATGAAATCTATCACTTCATTTACACCACGCTGATAGCGGAAGTCCATCTCATCAATGAGGGTACGGCCACTCTTCATCTTGTAATCCCAAGGTACGTGGTGGAACCAGAGAATGAACTCTTCGGGACAGGTCTCAAGCGAGTTGTATAAGGTACGATACGGCTCAGGATATTGTTGTGTGGCACCACTCCCCTTGGTAGAGCGGTCGAAACCTACACCTTGCTCATCGGCTTTGTGGTAATAGACAGGACACCATTCAAGCGGATAGTTTGCTTTGAATCCATCAGGTTCAGGACCATAGTGGTGATCAAACTTGAAAATGTGGTGCAGACCGAGTGGCATCATGTAGTCCACACATGCCTCGCGACTGCGCAACATCATGTCAAGAAGTGACGCATAGACGGTAGAGTAGGGAACACGCCTCTGACGTCTCTGCTGGCTACCGTTCTCTTTGCGGAATCGTCTTTCGTTTCCTTTTGATTCTTCACCCTTTACTTTCAATTCTTCATTTTCAAACGTTTGTTTCAACCATTCTTCTGCTATTTCCTTGGATGTCATCTTGGGATTCCATGCCAAGCGGCCGAAGGCATACCAGTTGGCTTGTGCAAAGTGGTGTCCGCACCAATTTGTATCCAATCCGATGTTGGCCACACCGGCGATACCCTTCAGTTTGGAGGGAGCAACGTATGTGAAGAATTCTTCCCACATGGGAGCAAGGAAGACTAACTGTTGGCTGTGTCCCAAATATTCTTGCGTAATTTGTAATTCAGCCATTTGGGTAGTCTTGGTCATTTGGTCGAAGATAGGTGCGTAGGGTTCGCGCGGTTGGAAATCAAGCGGACCATTCTTGGATTGCAGGATAACGTTATCGCGGAACTCTCCATCGTGGGGCTTGAACTCCGATACGGCTTGCATTACACGGTCTTCGCCCTTGTGCTTGGCACCATAAACGAAGCTGCGCCACATAACGATACCTCCATGAGGTTTCAGAGCATCAGCCAGCATGTTGGCACCATCGGCATGAGTGCGGTCGTAATCGAACGGACCAGGTTGTCCTTCAGAGTTGGCTTTCACAAGGAAGCCACCAAAGTCGGGGATTAGTTTATAGATTTCATCTGCTTTCTTTTTCCACCAACGGCGTACTTTCTTGTTCAAAGGATCAGCCGTTTCTACTTCGCCCAAAGCCTTGGGTGAACCGAAATTGACGGAGATATACACACGTATACCCCAAGGACGAAGGATGTCGGCGATCTCCTTTACCTTATTTATATATACAGGTGTCAGCATTTTGGGTGAGGCATTCACGTTGTTGAGCACTGTACCGTTGATACCGATGGAGGCATTGGCCATGGCGTATGCTTCGATTTTGGCAGGGTCAATCTCTAACTTCTCGTTCCAAAAGATACTTTCGCCTGCATAACCGCGTTCGATAGAACCATCGAGATTGTCCCAATGGTTGAGCAGACGAAGGCTGAAGTAAGGGGATGAACTTCCCGTTTCGCCGCGCAAAAGGGCAAAGGCTCCATAGAGGAGTCCGGCTTCGGTGCGGGCACTGATGGTGGCCTTCTCCTTGTCGCCTGAGATGGTGTATCCGTCGTTGGCTGGCATGGTGGCATCGAGGTTCAGTGTCACTTGCTTGCCGTCATAGTAGAGTTTCAGCACTTCCGAAGCTTTCCCTTCGGTGCCTGTCACTTGGGCGGTGCGCAGCGTGTCATAGCGCAACCAAAGTCTGCTTCCATCCTCTGCCTTCGTACAGAGGATGGTCAGCAGGCCTATCATTATGAAGAAAAGTCTTTTCATTGTGTTATTGTTTTTGTAGCTCATCACTTGTCGCTACTGAATAAACTGAGGTCAACCATGTTGCCCATAGCCTCGTAGCCCTTGGCATTGGGATGGAGATAGTCGTTCTCGAAGAGGAAGTCGGGATTCATGCTGAGGGTGTCTTGCGGGTCGCGTACAGCATGTTCCATTTCGATGACGCCGTCCAATAGGGGGGTGGTACGCATCCAGTTGTTGAAATGTTGGCGACCCTTCTCATGATCCTCGGTGTAGTAACCATTGTTCTTGAACGGGGTGATGGTGCCACCGAAGACGCGGATACCCTTGGCATGGGCTTCGCTGATAATCTGCTTATACACCTCGATGATGGCATTGGCCGAACCCATACCATCGCGTGCCCAACCTAGGTCGTTGATGGCTTCGAACAGGATAATCCATTTCACACCAGGCTGCTCCAACAGGTCTGCCTTGTAGCGGATGCGTCCGATGGGGCCGAGGCCTCCACCCAACATGCAGTTGCCACCGATACCCATGTTGAGCACGGCCACATTCTTTGTCGCCTCGTTGGCCAACAGACGTTCAGAGAGGATGTCGGGCCAACGGTTCTGGTTGTTGGTGGTCGAGCCGCGTCCGTCGGTGATGGAATTGCCCAAAATGGCTACAGCACCCGTTTCGAGACTTGTCAGAACGTCGATGCCTCGGATGTTGTACCAATGCTCGGTGCGTACAGCATTGCTGAAGTCGCACGTATTGCCGGTGGCCAAGTAGGAGGTGGTGCGTGAACTGGGATGACCAGTCACACTGGTGGAAGAGGCATGTCCGTAGTGGATGGTGATGGCTACACTCTGGCGGGGATTCATCGGGAACTTGATGGGGTCAGATGTGGCAGTAGCACCCGCAGCCATAGTTACATTGGGCTTGCCATCGAAAGTGAGGCTGACGGTGGTGCTTTCATCAATCTCATAGCTGGCACCTTCTGTCATGGCATGAGCCATTTCAATGGCCAGAATCTCGGTAGAGTCAGTACTGAATTCATTAGACAGTCTCAAACGGGCTGTTTCACCACCGATGGAGACTTGGACGATTTGGCGGAAAGAGTTCCCTTCCAGTCCCGGTGCGGGTGGGTTGTTGTGCGGTTCAACCAATTGGCGGGCTGCTGCCCAAGTGCCTACCCAGTGGGTGGGGGCTGGTTCTGAGCACGAAACGATAGCGAGGAGCATCAGCAGGGCTCCTGCAAACTTTATGATATGGAAATGTTTGTTCATGAGTGTGTTGTTACTGTTATTTGATTACCACCTTCTCAGTCTTCCGTTCTCCGTCGGCCAGCAATGTCTGGCGGATGTAGATGCCTGACTGGGGAGCTTGTATTTTCATTCCATTCAGATTGTAATAGGCGCTTTGTACAGCCTTAGCCTCTTGCTTGGTAGCGGCTATGGCATCGGGCTTCTCTTCACTTCCGCCCATGCCCATGGGGGCTGTGTCGCTGGTGGTGATGAAGAGTTTGTCCATCATGGCACCATCTTCGCGACAACCGATGGTGAAGATGTGTTCGCCGGCTGTCAGATTACCCGCGAAGAGGCTTTCCCATTCCCACATGTTTCCACATTGGAGACCGTTTGCGAATGAAAAATTTCCCTCGTCCATCTTGGTCCAATAACTGTCGTCGTCCCAAGTGGGGCACTGTACACGGGCATAGATGTTGTAGTTTCCGGCTGTTTCGATGTTGAAGCGGACTACCAGCAGGTCGGCACTGTCTGTTGGGGCGGCATTGGTGATGTTCTTCTCGGAATAGAGGTAGCTGCCTTTGGAGGCTGCGAGGTCGTCCTTCTTCACAAAGCCGTTGCCACAAGTGGGAGTGACCAGGCTTTCTGCCTCAATCCATTGGCCTACCAGGCCTTCGTTGTCGTCTTCTTCGTCAGCACCCAACGGTTTGTCTGTTGTGAAGAGGCTGAGGTCAACGATATTGCCCATTGCCTCGTAACCCTTGGCATTGGGGTGGAGGTAGTCGTTCTCGAAGAGATACTGCTTGTCCATGCAGATGGTGTCCTGCGGGTCGCGTACGGCATGGTCGAACTCAATCACGCCATCCAGCATCTTGGTGGTGCGCATCCATGAGTTGAGGCGCTGGCGGCCCTTCTCGTGGTCTTCGCTGTAGTAGCCGTTGTTCTTGAACGGAGTGATGGTTCCGCCGAACACATAGATGCCTTTGGCATGAGCTTCGCGGATAATCTGCTTATATACCTCGATGATGTTGTTGGCTGTCTGCACTCCGTTGCGGCTACCGCCGAGGTCGTTGACTGCTTCGAAGAGGATAATCCATTTCACACCAGCTTGTTCCAACAGGTCGCGACGATAGCGGCTGCTGCCTGTGGGGCCAAGGCCACCGGCCAACATGCAGTTGCCACCGATGCCCATGTTGAGCACAGCCACATTCTTGGTAGCCTCGTTAGCCAACAGACGGCGGGAGAGGACATCGGCCCAGCGGTTCTGCTGGTTGGTGGTCGAGCCACGTCCGTCGGTAATGGAGTTGCCCAAGATGGCTACAGCACCTGCTTCGGCGTCGGCCATCACGTCGATACCCTTGATGGTGTACCAGTGGTCAGTGCGTGTGGCATTGCTGAAGTCGTTGGTGTTCCCCTTGGCAATGTATGAGGTGGTGCGTGAACCGGGATGGCCCGACACGCTGGTTGATGAGGCATTGCCGTAGTGGATGGTGATAGCTACGTTCTGACGGGGACCCATGGGGAACTTCACAGGGTCAGATACGGCAGTTGTCCCGGCTGCCATAGTGACTCCGGGTTTGCCGTTGAAGGTGAGGCTGACGGTGGTCGATTCGTCAATCTCGCTGCTGCTGCCTGCCGTCTTGGCATGAGCCAGTTCTACGGCCAGAATCTCGGTGGTGGCATTGCTGAACTCGTTGGTCAGTTGCAAGCGGGCTGTCTCGCCTCCGATAGATACTTGCACTATCTGGCGGAACGAGTTGTTGCCCAGTCCCGGTGGGGGGGGATTGTTGTGTGACTCGGCCAACTGTCCGGCCGTTCCCCATGTGCCTACCCAATGCTCTTGGGCTGAGAGGGTACATGAGGTAAATGCCAGGAGCACGAGGAAGGCTCCTGTTGCTTTGATGTTTTGAAGTAATCTGTTCATACGTATAATCTACATTTGTCATAACGAACGAGCTACAAGCTTACTCGTGGCAGAGGGTTGTCACTCGTAACTTGTAGCTCATAACTTGTCACTTTTCTTAATCGTTCTTTACCTTTTGGATAGTTCCGTCTTCGTTGTAGTACAACTTCTGTACTTTCAATGAGCGCAACCAAGTGGTGTCGTTAGAAGGTACGCAATCGTGATAGAACAAGTACCATTCTCCCTTGTACTGAACGATACTGTGGTGAGTGGTCCATCCTACAACGGGGTCGAGGATAACACCTTGGAACTTGAACGGTCCGTAAGGAGTATCGCCGATAGCATAGCACAACATGTGGCTATCACCAGTAGAGTAAGAGAAGTAGTACTTGCCGTTGTACTTGTGCATCCATGATGCTTCGAAGAAACGGTGGGGATTGCCTGCCTTCATCGGTTCGCCTGTCTCGTCCAGAATCACAACGGCATGGGGAGCTTCTGCGAATTGCAACACATCGTCAGACATACGCACTACCATAGAAGGAACAGCAGGAGCATCGGCGGGCAAGAACAATGGAGTCTTCTTGTCGGCAGCAGGACCCATCACTACGCAACCTTCCTCGTTGTCTGTTGCTTGAGGAGTGAGGGAGTACCATTGCAACTGACCACCCCAAAGACCACCGAAGTAGCAATAGATTTGTCCGTCATCATCCTTGAAAACGCAAGGGTCGATACTGAACGAACCACGGATGGGGTGGGGTTCGGGAATGAACGGACCTTCGGGCTTGTCAGCTACGGCTACACCGAGGTGGAATACTCCGTTCGGGTCTTTGGCTGAGAAGATGAGGTAATACTTTCCGTCCTTTTCTACAACGTCGTTGTCCCACATCTGACGGTCAGCCCAAGGCACTTGCTCTACATCGAGGATTACACCGTGGTCAGTCACTTCGCCATTCTCCACGTCGGTGAGTGAGAGCACGTGATAGTCCTTCATCTGGAAGTGTCCGCCATCGTCGTCGAAAGCCTCGCCGCTATCACGGTCGTGGCTGGGGAAGATATAGAGACGGTCGTTAAACACATTGGCCGAAGGGTCAGCCATATAATCTTTCGGAAAAAGATATCTGGGTGTTTTCATTGTTGATAGTTTTATATTGTTAATAATATGGTTGCTATTTTATAGTCCCTATAGAGACTGTCGTTTTGAATCTATAGGGACTACTTGTTGACTTAATTACTTGTTTCTCAATTCGATTTCGCGGTTAATCTTATCAACCACTTCGTCGCTCAACTCATACTTAGAGATGATGTACATGGCCAAAACCAAGAGGATTGCGGGGATAACGCATACCAACCAAAGGATACCCTGCTCGGCCAATGCGGTCTGTTGGGGAAGTTCGGCGTTGAAGCCTACCCATGCCAATACCAAACCAGGAACTACACCACCCAAAGCCATACCGGCCTTGAAGAAGATACCGGTCAAGGCGTTCACGATACCTGCGATGCGGCGGCCAGAGGTGTATTCGCCATAAGATACAACTTCGGGAACGAGTACCCACATGTAACCGGTGGCTACGATGATACCTGTACTCTTCACAAACTGAGCTACGCAAAGCAAATCGAAGCGCTTGAGTGCCTCTACCTGTACAAATATATACATCATGGCCATACCAATGATAGCGGTACCGAGGAAGAGGTAGAACATTCCTTTCTTACCAATCTTACGTTTGATGGCAGGCACCAGAGGCATGAAGATGAAGGCGGGGATAGTGCCCAACCACATGAAGGCGGTTGTCATCAAAGGAGTAGCACCTACGTTGTAACTCATGAAGTAAGCATCGGCAGCATTACCCACGCTCATCATGGCAAATGCGGTTACAAAGAAGAAGGCCAACACGCGCAAGGGCTTGTTGCGGAGGAACTCTGTCCAAAGGTCGCTCACCTTCACGTTTTCAGATTCCTTGGCATCCATTACCACGCGCTCTTTGCATTGTGAGAAGCAGAAGAGGAGGAGAATCAAACCTGCTACACAGAAAATGGTCATGGTGATGAACCATGCATCGGCTGCTTCGGGTGTGTTGGTAATAGCTTCACCGTTAGCTCCTACAGGGGCAAAGATGGCGATTACCATCGGGAGTGATTTCACGATGAGTGCACCAAGGTTGGCCATGAACATACGGGTAGATGTCAACACGGTAATCTCTTCGGTGTCGCGTGTCAGAGAAGAGTTCAACGCTCCGTAGGGTACATTCACCAAGGTGTAGCACATACTCATTCCTACGTAGGTAATGTATGCATAAACTACAGAGCCACTGAATCCATTCCAGAAGCAGAGGATGGCCAAACCTACCAAGGGGATACCTCCGAGGATGAGCCAAGAACGGTACTTACCCCATTTGGGATTGCCTTTGTCCACAAATGCACCTACCATGGGGTCCCAAAGAACATCGACAAGACGTACGATAAGGAACATCAAAGCTGCGGTTCCTGGGTCGAGTCCATAGACGTTGGTGTAGAAAAACAATAGCCAGATGCTGACTGTTTGATAAATGAGGTTTTGGGCCATGTCGCCCGCTCCGAATCCAATGCGCTGCATCCATGACAGCTTGTAGAATCCTTTCTGTTCTTGTACTGAATTACTCATGATTTTATTAGTTTAAAATTAATATTGATTGTGCATAGTTTATTTTATCGGTGCAAATATAGTACTTTTGTCTGACAATCACGAGGCGGGTGTGTTGCATTTCCTTTCAAATATGTTGCATGACTATGTGCGATACGACATGGATTGCTGAAAATAAAACATTTGACATTGCCTTATATGCTTGATTCTACTAAGGGAAGTGGTGGAAATAAGATGTTGGTGACGGTTTTGTTGTATATATATAAAGGTATAGATGGCCTGTCTTTCTTTTCAGGTGCGGGAGATATTTTTCTCCTACCTGAGAAAAACTTTTTTCAGGTAGGGGAAAAATAGGTGGAGAAACAGAATCCTTATTCGGGAAAATATTCGTAGCTTTGCGGTCGCTAAAGAATATGAAAAACCTTATAGCTATGCTTGAACTTAGTGAAATCTACAAGGCGGCGCATGTGTTGCGCGATGCTATCCGTCATCCGCACTTGATTGCGGCTCCATTGATAAATCCTGAAAGCGAAGTTTACTTGAAGCCCGAGAACTTGCAATACACCGGTTCATTCAAATTGCGTGGAGCTTACTACAAGATTTCCCAATTGACTGATGAGGAGAAATCACAGGGTGTGATTGCCTGTTCGGCCGGAAATCATGCACAAGGTGTGGCTTTGGCGGCAACGAAGAGCGGAATCCCTTCGCTTATCTGCTTGCCGGTCGGTGCGCCCATCTCCAAGGTGGAGGCTACGAAACGCTATGGTGCAGAGGTGTGCCTTGTGCCCGGTGTGTATGACGATGCCTACCAGCGTGCCCTTCAGTTGAGGGACGAGAAAGGATATACCTTTGTTCATCCCTTTGATGATGTGCATGTGATTGCCGGACAAGGTACTATCGGATTGGAGATGTTGGAGGACTTAGGCGATGTGGATGTCGTGATTGTGCCCGTAGGTGGTGGTGGATTGATTTCGGGAGTGGCTTGTGCCATCAAACAATTGAAACCTTCGGTGAAGGTGTATGGTGTACAAGCAGAAGGAGCGCCCAGTATGGCTCTTTCATTGAATGACAAACGGATAAAGAGGCTTGATGCCGTTTCGACTATCGCCGATGGTATTGCCGTGAAGGAGCCGGGTGTGAATACTTTTGATTTCTGTCAACGGTATGTGGATGGCATTGTCACCGTGACGGACGATGAGATTGCCGCCGCTATTCTTGCTCTCATCGAGCAGCAGAAACTGGTGTCCGAAGGGGCTGGAGCCGTAGCCGTAGCCGCCGCCATGTTCAACAAAGTGCCGGTGAAGGGCAAGAAGGTGATTTGCCTCGTGTCCGGTGGCAATATTGACGTGACCATCCTCAGCCGTGTGATTACCCGCGGACTCAGCAAGTCGGGACGTATGGAGACGCTCACCGTCGACCTCTACGACCAGCCGGGCCAACTCTCGGCCGTGTGTGGTGTGATTGCCCAATTGGGTGGAAACATCATCAGTGTCAGTCACGAACGCACCAATGCCAGTGCCCAGGTGAACGGTTGTACACTCCGTGTAGTCCTCGAAACCCGTAATGCTGAACACATCCAACTTATCCATAAGGGATTGACCGATGCAGGATATGTGATACTGTAATGTGTAAATCGTAGATATATAGCCCTGTTTTTTTGAAAAAAGCAGAGGTACAAAGATTCAGATGACATTTACGATTTACTGATTATGATTGATATAAGATTCTAAGGACTTTAAGGACTTTAAGGACTTTAGAGACCTTAAGAACCTTAGGGACTTTATAGACTTTATAGACTTTATAGACCTTAATGTCTTTAATGCCTTTAAGGACTTTAATGCCACTAAGGCCTAACTGTTTTGTAATTTTCTGGTTTTCTTAGGAAAGGTTGAAAAATAATAGAAAGAGCCGCCCCGGTGATACAAAGACCGATGGGCGGCTCTTGGCAGATATAGTGTGCGTCACGTGATGGAAATTGTGCACGCTTCTCTGTCTGCTTTTTTTAAATTTCTTATGTACTCCTTAGAAAGCGACACCGAGGCGGAATCCCAAGGAGTTGATACAGTTCATGTCGTAAGTCATCAGGCTTCCCTGGTTGGTGGAGATGCTGTAGTAGAGGGCGGCATGGAAGCCCATGCTTCCTTCCCACGGGTAGAACTGTACACCCACCTCGGGCGAAGCGAAGAATCCCCACGTGTTCTTGTCGCTCTCGAAGATGTAGTAATCCGAAGTCATCTTTGCGTATGCCGCACCCAATTTCATGCCCACGTAGGGTTGGAATTGTCCATAGTCAAAGCGATAGTGCGCCAACACACCGAAGGGCAATTGGAAGAGCGAGTGCTGCTGGTCGGTATTCAATGCCGTAGTACCCATGTGAAGGGTGGTGCGCTCGAAGTACTCGTTATTTGTATGGTAGCTGAGGAAGGCACCCAAAGCCAATTCGGGTGTCACGTAGTAACCCATCTCGAAGTTCATACCCCATCCGCTGGCATGGTTGGAAAAATCATTACCCAACGGGATATTGAATTGCCAATCGATGTTATAGAAGGCGTCGTTTGACACCTGTGCCTTCATTGGCAAGGTGGCGAGCGCGGCTATGCTGAGCACGGCGGCGGCTCTTTTTGCAAGATATTTGATTGTTTTCATATTGCTTTCTTCTTTATTATTTTAACACACTCGTCTGCTTGAATGCCTGGTCGATGGCTGCTTCTGTCTTTACAAGATTAAGGTTGCCTTGAGAATTGAGTATACCGCTGATGTAGGCGCTCCAGATGACAGGCAACTTCTTCTCCTCGGGCACGCTCAAGTTCACCATTTCGGCAATGATTGAGCCGGTGGTGTAACTGTATACGATAGGATAGGGATAGTACCAGCCTCCCCAGTATCCTCCCCAGTATCCGGGTGTCCAGTAGTAGGGATAGCCGTACCACCAAGGATTTCCACCATAGTTGGCAAAGGTGTAGGTGCTGGCCACGTAGCTCACTTGCAAGCCGATGTCGGCATCCTCGATATTGTCTACGCGGAGATAGTGCTCGTCCATATTAGCCGCAAATTCCGCAAGCACAGCTTCGGCCGCACTGCCCGTCCAATACTCTTTCTTGTCGCCCGTATTGATGTACAGGATGCTGTCGGGCAGATAGTAGGTCATCAGTGCACCGAAGTCGGTACCCTTGTCATAATCGGTGTACACCAGATAGTGGTTGTCCAACTTATCCGTGTCAGGCTCTTTTTCGCAAGCCGTCAAAGCGATGGCGGCAAACAGGATTGGGATAAATCTTTTCATCTTTTTACCATTTTTAGAAGTTATACAAAGTGTTCTTTCACTCACATAAACACTTGATATGGGAGAATGTTCTGCAAAAATTTTCTCATCCAAGAAAATAGTAGTAATTTCGCGCCAAACTTAAAAACTAACAAACTAACAGACTCAATAATATGAAAACCGTAGACGAATTGATTGACACGTTGATTGACCTCGCTTTTGCCGAGGATATAGGTGATGGTGACCACACAACCCTCTGTTGCATCCCCGACGATGCCATGGGCAAGTCGCGCCTGTTGATAAAGGAAGCCGGTGTGTTGGCCGGTGTAGAAGTGGCCAAGGAGATTTTCCGCCGTTTCGACCCCACAATGAAGGTCGAGGTGTACATTGAAGATGGCACCGAAGTGAAGCCCGGCGATGTGGCTATGGTGGTGGAAGGAAAGATTCAATCACTTCTTCAAACCGAGCGCCTGATGCTGAATGTGATGCAGCGCATGAGTGGTATTGCCACCATGACCCGCCGCTACGTGAAGCAGCTCGAAGGTACCCGTACCCGTGTGCTCGATACCCGCAAGACTACCCCAGGCCTTCGCATGTTGGAAAAGGCTGCCGTGAAGATAGGTGGAGGTGTGAATCATCGTATCGGCCTCTTCGATATGATTCTCCTCAAGGACAACCACGTGGATTTTGCCGGAGGTATCGACAAGGCCATCCTTCGTGCCAAGGAGTATTGCCAAGCCAAGGGCAAGGATTTGAAGATTGAAATCGAAGTGCGCAATTTCGATGAACTCAACCAAGTGTTGGCCATCGGTGGAGTTGACCGCATCATGCTCGACAACTTCACTCCCGAAAACACCCGCAAGGCCGTTGAAATCATTGCTGGACGATTCGAGACAGAGTCATCAGGTGGTATCACCTTCGACACCCTCCGCGACTATGCCGAATGTGGTGTTGACTTCATCTCCGTAGGTGCTCTCACACACTCTGTCAAGGGACTTGACATGAGCTTCAAGGCTTGTTGATTTATTTTAGGCACGGATTACACGGAGTATGTAGAGTTTCTTTTTCTTGAAACTCTCTTGCTCGTGTCATTCGTGCCTAAATGCTAAATTGTATGCTATGTTAAACCATTTTGTAACCGTTCTCTTCTTTCTCTTCCCCCTTCTTGCTCCTGCTCAAGAAGTCCTTTTTCGTGCCCCCTTTGATTTCCCTCTCTACCTGAGCGGAAATTTTGCCGAGTTGCGTAGTAATCATTTTCATGGCGGACTTGATTTCAAGACACAAGGCGTGGAGGGGAAGCCCATCCATTGCCCGGCCGATGGATATGTGTCGCGTATCAGTGTGGCGCCGGGTGGTTATGGCAATGCCCTTTACATTACTCACGTCAATGGTTACACCACCGTACACGGCCATCTTCAGAAGTTTCTCCCTGAAATAGCGGCTCTCGTGCGCGAACATCAATATAAATACGAGACTTTTGCGCTTGACACCATTCTTACTCCCGAATGTTTCCCCGTCAAGCAAGGCGAAGTGGTGGGATATGCAGGCAATTCGGGATATTCCTTTGGGCCTCACTTGCACATGGAAGTCCGCGTGACGGAGACGAATGAGCCTGTTGACCCGCTTGTATTTTATAAAGATAAGATAAAAGATACCCGTCCGCCACGTGCTACCCGCATCAAGATATATCCACAGAAGGGGCGCGGCGTGGTGAATGGAAAAGCGGAGAGCCCTGTCTACTATTTCGGAAACGGAAACCGTGTGAGCCAGCCGATTACAGCATGGGGTGAGATTGGTATAGGGCTTTCGGCCAACGACTATATGGATGGTACCCACAATACATACGGTGTGCATAGTGTCCGTCTGTTGGTGGACGGTGTGGAGGTGTTCAACTCCGTGGCCGACCGATTCAGCTTTGACGAAAACCGCATGATAAACTCCTGGACGGATTATGCCGAGTATCATAAGAATCGTCGCTGGTATATGAAGTCGTTCGTTGCTCCCGGCAATCCTCTTCGTATGCTGAATGCCGAGGGCGAGGGTAGGGGAATTGTCCGTATCAACGAAGAGCGTCCCTATCATTTTGAATACATCCTTTCCGACCTTTATGGAAACACGTCGAAGTACAGGTTTGAGATAAAGGGTGTTCAAGCGTCGGTTAAGCCTGCCTTAACCCAAGACTGTTCCTACTTGAAGTATGATGTGGCCAATACGGTGGCTCATTCCCTTGGCTTGCAATTGACCATCCCCGAAGGAAATCTCTACGAAGATGCCGAATTGCGTGTGGCAACCTCGGCCGATGCCCATGCCTATTCACCTATATTCACTTTGGGCGAAGAAGCCGTCCCCTTGCATGGATATTGCCCTATAGCAATCAAGGTGTGGCCCGATAGTCCCTCCTTTACGCTTTCTAAAGATGCGGATAACGGAGATAATCTGTTCATGGCATCTTTCCCTCCCCTTTTGGGAGAGGAGAAGGCCTCCAAACTCTATGTTGCCCAACGTCGTGCAGGGTCAGTGGGTTCGGTAGGAGGTCGTTACGAAAAGGGTTGGATGAAGGCCAATATCCGCGAATTGGGTGGCGATTTCTTCGTGGCCATCGACACCATTCCTCCCGTATTGACCCCCATCTCGCCTGCCAATTGGAGTAAGACGGGTGTTATCCGTATCAAGATTGCCGACTCCCAGACGGGTATTGCCCATTATCGCGCCACAATTGATGGCCGTTGGACACTGATGGAGTATACCAGCAAGAACCGCACTCTCACCCTCCGCCTTGCCGATTCGCCTTTGAAGCGTAGCGGTTCGTCCCATCATGTATGCATCACCGTCACCGATGGGGTGGGGAATACCTCCACCTTGGAGAGGGGCATAAAGTATTGACGGAGTAAACTTTTAATTTGATAATGCTTCTATTCGCAGGGAAATGATTATATTTGCAAACAGAAAAAACAGAATACAAACTAAGAATCAGAAAAATAACTATGAATAAGATTGTTAATAAATTGATATTGAGTGTCGTTTTGGCCATTGTTGGTGTGTCATACACGTTGGCTTGCACCAATTTGATTGTTACTCCGGGAGCCTCTGTCGATGGCTCAAGTATCGTGTCGTACAGTGCCGATTCATACGGCATGTTCGGCCATTTGTGCCATTATCCCGCTTCGGTGAATGCAAAGGGCACTTTGCGTCCGATTCATGATTGGGACACAGGTAAGTTCTTGGGTAATATTGCTGAGGCTGAGCGCACTTACAATGTGATTGGCAATATCAACGAAAATCAGGTGACGATTGCCGAAACCACCTTTACGGGTCGTGAAGAGTTGATTGACACTACCGGCATTATGGATTACGGAAGCCTTATCTACGTAGCGTTGCAACGTTCGCGTACGGCTCGTGAGGCTATTCAGGTGATGACCGACCTTGTGGCCGAGTATGGTTACTATAGTAGTGGCGAGAGCTTTACCATTGCCGACCCCCGCGAAGTGTGGATTATGGAGATGATTGGTAAAGGTCCGGGTGTGAAGGGAGCCGTGTGGGTGGCCGTGCGTATCCCCGACGGTTGTATCTCCGCTCATGCCAATCAGGCACGCATTCATCAGTTCCCCTTGGATGATAAGGAGAATTGCCTCTATTCGGCCGATGTAATCAGCTTTGCCCGTGCCAAGAAGTATTTTGTGGGCAAGAACTCTGAATTCAGTTTTGCCAATGCATACGCTCCGTTGGATTTCAGTGCCCGCCGTTATTGCGAAGCCCGTGTGTGGTCGTACTACAACATGTTCAGTAAGGAGGTGGGAAAGAAATATTTGCCTTACATTGCCGGACACAGTGCAGAGCCGTTGCCACTTTACATCCGTCCTGACAGAAAGTTGAGTGTGCGCGACATCCAGTTGGCTATGCGCGACCACTACGAAGATACACCTTTGGATATCACCAAGGATTTGGGTGCCGGTGCTTGGCAGATGCCTTATCGTCCGTCGCCCCTCAGTTTCGTGGCCGATGGCAAGGAGTATTTCAACGAGCGTCCCATCAGCACACAGCAGACGGCATGGGTGTTTGTGAGCCAGATGCGTAACCACATGCATAATCCTGTGGGTGGCGTGTTGTGGTTTGGCACGGACGATGCCAACCTCACCGTCTTCACTCCTGTATATTGTTGCACCAATAGTGTGCCCGAGTGCTATAGCAACAAGACTGCCGACGGAGTGACCTTTTCGTGGGATTCCTCTTTTTGGGTATTCAATTGGGTAGCCAATATGACCTATATGCGCTATTCACAGATGATTGGCGATGTGCGCACCTGGCAGGATCGCATGGAAAGCAGTTTCTTGAAGTCGCAGGCAGATATCGAACGCCGTGCAATGGCTCTGTATGAGCAGAATCCCGATGAGGCTTGCAAATACCTGACCAACTATACCATTGCCTGTGCACAACAGACCATTGGCGAGTGGCGCAAATTGGGTGAGTTCCTCATTGTGCGATACAACGATATGGTAGTCAAGCAAGTCAATCCCGATGGCTCTTTCAAGCGCACCCCCGATGGACAATGTGCACCGGTGACACGTCCGGGTTATCCCGAAGATTTCAATCGTCGGGTAGCCGCTGAAACAGGTGAACGATATTTGATGAAATGATAAAAACTGTTAAATATTGCATCCCTTGCAATTATTTGCTTACATTTGTCCCTGTTTTTTAATAATGTATGAATTATAAACAATAAAAGATAACCGAATTATGGAAAACGAACAACTGATTCAAGAAGTGACCGCGAAGGCAGAGAAGTGGCTTTCGCCCGCCTACGATGCCGAGACACAAGCCGAAGTGCGTCGTATGCTTGAGAATGAAGACAAGACCGAACTCATTGAGTGTTTCTATAAAGACCTCGAATTTGGTACCGGTGGTTTGCGTGGTATCATGGGTGTAGGAAGCAACCGTATGAACATCTACACCGTGGGTGCCGCTACACAAGGACTCTCCAACTACTTGAACAAGAATTTCAAGGATTTGGAGCAAATCTCTGTCTGCATCGGACACGATTGCCGCAACAATAGCCGCTTGTTTGCCGAGATTTCGGCCGATATCTTCTCTGCCAACGGTATCAAGGTATATCTGTTCGAGGATATGCGCCCTACTCCTGAAATGTCATTTGCAATCCGTCATCTTGGTTGTCAAAGCGGTATCATCCTTACTGCCAGCCATAACCCCAAAGAATACAACGGTTACAAGGCTTATTGGGATGATGGCGCACAGGTGCTTGCCCCCCACGATAAGGGCATTATCGACGAGGTGAACAAGATTGCTTCAGCTGCTGACATCAAGTTCGAGGGTAATAAAGAGCTTATCCAAATCATTGGTGAAGATGTGGATAGTGTATATCTCGACAAGGTTCTCGGTATCTCTATCGATCCCGAGGTTATCAAGCGTCAGAAGGACCTCTGCATCGTCTTCACTCCCATTCATGGTACAGGTATGATGCTCGTTCCTCGTGCACTGAAGCAGTGGGGATTTGAGAATGTACATTGTGTGCCCGAGCAGATGGTGAAGAGTGGAGATTTCCCCACCGTGATTTCTCCTAACCCCGAAAATGCAGAAGCCCTTTCTATGGCTATCGATTTGGCCAAGAAGATTGATGCTGACATCGTAATGGCTACCGACCCCGATGCTGACCGTGTGGGTATGGCTTGCAAGAACGACAAGGGCGAATGGGTGTTGGTGAATGGTAATCAGACAGCGCTCATCTTCCTCTATTACATTATCAAGAACCGCAAGGCTATGGGCAAGATGAAGGATACCGACTTCATCGTGAAGACCATCGTGACTACCGAACTTATCAAGGCCGTTGCCGACAAGAACAACATCGAGATGCGCGATTGTTATACCGGTTTCAAATGGATTGCACGCGAAATCCGCTTGAGCGAAGGCAAGCAGCAGTACATCGGTGGTGGTGAAGAGAGCTACGGATTCTTGGCCGAAGACTTTGTTCGCGATAAGGATGCCGTTTCAGCTTGTACTCTGTTGGCTGAAATTTGTGCTTGGGCAAAGGATCAGGGCAAGACTCTCTACGACGTACTGATGGAAATCTACGTGGAGTATGGCTTCTCCAAGGAGTGTGCTATCAGCGTCACCAAGCCCGGTAAGAGCGGTGCCGAGGAAATCAAGGCCATGATGGAGAACTTCCGTGCTAATCCTCCGAAGGAGTTGGGTGGCTCAAAGGTCGTTTTGACCAAGGACTTCAAGACATTGAAGGCTACCGATGGCGAAGGCAACGTAATTGATTTGGTAATGCCCGAGACAAGCAACGTGCTCCAGTACTTCACCGAAGACGGAAGCAAGGTGAGTGTGCGTCCTTCTGGTACTGAGCCCAAGATTAAGTTCTACATGGAGGCCAAGGGCGAAATGGGTTGCGCCAAGTGTTACGAAAGTGCCAATGCCGCAGCCGATGCCAAGTTTGACGGTATCAAGAAATCGTTAGGTATTTAATAGGACTGACAAGCTACAAGCTACGAGCTACGAGTACTGACTGACAACTTGTAGCTTGTAGCTTGTAGCTGACAACTTGTTAACTAAAATATTTTTTATGAAAGGAATCGTATTGGCCGGTGGTAGTGGTACCCGACTTTATCCTATCACCAAAGGTGTCAGCAAGCAGTTGATACCTATCTATGACAAACCGATGATATATTATCCTATCTCGGTGCTGATGTTGGCCGGCATCAGAGAAATTCTTATTATTTCCACTCCACACGACTTGCCTGGTTTCAAGCGCTTGTTGGGCGATGGTAGCGATTATGGCGTACGCTTCGAGTATGCCGAGCAACCCTCTCCCGATGGTCTTGCACAGGCATTTATCATAGGTGAAGAGTTCATTGGCAACGATTCGGCTTGCCTTGTGCTTGGCGACAACATTTTCCACGGACGTGGATTCACCGCCATGCTTCGCGAAGCCGTTCGTATGGCCGAGGAGGAACAGAAGGCTACCGTGTTCGGTTATTGGGTGAGCGACCCCGAGCGCTACGGTGTGGCCGAGTTCGACAAAGAGGGCAATTGCCTCAGTATCGAAGAAAAGCCTGCCCAACCCAAGAGCAATTACGCCGTGGTGGGTCTCTATTTCTATCCCAACAAGGTGGTCGAGGTGGCCAAGAACATCAAGCCCTCTCCCCGTGGTGAATTGGAGATTACCACCGTCAACCAGCGTTTCCTCGACGATGGCGAACTGAAGGTGCAGACACTCGGACGCGGTTTTGCTTGGCTCGATACCGGCACACACGACTCATTGAGCGAAGCATCCACTTTCATTGAAGTCATCGAGAAACGCCAAGGCTTGAAGGTAGCTTGCCTCGAAGGTATTGCTTACCGTCAGGGATGGATTGACGAAGCCAAGATGCGTGAAGTGGCTCAGCCGATGTTGAAGAATCAGTATGGTCAGTATCTGTTGAAAGTGATTGATGAATTGAAAAGATAGTGACAAGCTATGAGTGACTAGTGACTGGTACTGACTGACAACTTGTAGCTCGTAGCTCGTAACTGATAACTTTAATAATTATGAACGTAATCAAAACCGCCATCGAAGGCGTATTCATCATCGAGCCGCGCATCTTTACCGATGCACGTGGCTATTTCTTCGAGTCGTTCAGCCAACGTTTGTTTGACGAGCAGGTACGCACCATCCATTTCGTACAGGACAACGAGAGTAAGTCCAGCTACGGCGTGTTGCGCGGCCTTCATTTCCAGAAGCCCCCTTATGCACAGAGCAAGTTGGTGCGTTGTGTCAAGGGAGCTGTGCTTGATGTAGCCGTCGACATCCGCAAGGGCTCTCCCACCTACGGACAATGGGTTAGTTGCGAACTTACCGAGGATAATCACCGTCAGTTCTTCGTGCCCCGTGGATTTGCCCACGGATTCAGTGTGTTGAGCGACGAGGTTATCTTCCAGTACAAATGCGACAACTTCTATGCCCCCCAAGCCGAAGGAGCCATTGCCTGGGACGACCCCACACTCAACATCGATTGGCGCATCCCTGCCGACAAGGTAATCCTTAGCGCAAAAGATGCTTGTCATCCACGATTGGAGGAGTTTGATTCTCCGTTTGATATAAATATGGAATTGTATTAATTGACCCTCCCCCTTACCCCTCCGCAAGGGAGGGGAGTGAAATGATTCGTTATACACTTTACTCCTTCCCCTTGGTGAAGGTCGGGATGGGGTCTGATAATCATTATAGCAAATGAAAAATATCATCATTACCGGCGGAGCCGGATTCATAGGTAGCCATGTTGTTCGCCTGTTTGTGAACAAATATCCCGACTACCACATCATCAACCTCGACAAACTCACCTATGCCGGCAATTTGGCCAACTTGAAGGATATCGAGGACAAACCCAACTACACCTTTGTAAAGGGCGACATCTGCGACTTCGACCTTATGTTGAAACTCATGCAGCAGTATCAAGTCGATGGCATCATCCATCTTGCAGCCGAGAGCCATGTCGACCGCTCTATCAAGGATCCCTTCACCTTTGCACGCACCAATGTGATGGGTACCCTTGCCCTTTTGCAGGCAGCCAAAATCTATTGGGAGTCATTGCCCGAGAAGTACGAGGGCAAGCGCTTCTACCACATCTCTACCGACGAGGTGTACGGTGCATTGGAGTTGACTCACCCCGAAGGCATCGAGCCACCCTTCACCACCACTGCATCATCGGGCGAGCACCACTTGGCTTACGGTACCGATTTCTTCTACGAAACCACCAAGTACAACCCCCATTCCCCCTATAGTGCCTCCAAGGCAAGCAGCGACCACTTTGTGCGTGCTTACCACGACACTTACGGAATGCCCACCATTGTCACCAACTGCTCCAACAACTACGGTCCCTATCAGTTCCCCGAGAAGTTGATACCCCTCTTCATCAACAACATCCGTCAGCGCAAACCCCTTCCCGTGTATGGCAAGGGCGAAAATGTGCGCGACTGGCTCTACGTAGTTGACCACGCACGTGCCATCGATGTCATTTTCCACGAAGGTAAAATTGCCGAAACCTACAACATCGGCGGCTTCAATGAGTGGAAGAATATCGACATCATCCACGTCATCATCAAGACAGTTGACCGCCTTCTTGGCAATCCCGAGGGCCATTCATTGGAACTCATCACCTACGTCACCGACCGCCTGGGCCACGACATGCGCTACGCCATCGACTCCACCAAGTTGCAGAAGGAGTTGGGGTGGGAGCCAAGCCTCCAGTTCGAGGAGGGTATCGAGAAGACCGTCCGTTGGTACCTCGACAACCAAGAGTGGATGGACAACGTTACCAGTGGCGATTACCAGAAGTACTACGAAGGCATGTACAAAGACCGATAAATTCCCTTTCCGTATCAATAGTGAAGCAGGTGTGTCCCCCGAAGGTGAGGGGATGCACCTCTTTTTTCTTCTTTTTTGCGAAAATATCATACTTTTTCCTTACATTTGCAACCGAAGAAGCCTCTATAGAGTTTCCTCCCCCCAAAAATAATTAATGATAAAATCTATTATGACAATGAAAAAAGCACTTTTAACCTCCGCTCTTGCACTGGCATCAGCTATGGGCTTTGCACAAAATCCCATCATCACCACCTCCTATACCCCCGACCCCGCACCCTATGTGCATGGCGACAAGCTCTACATGTTCACCGGTCACGACGAGGACGATGCCACCTATTTCAAGATGAACGACTGGCAAGTCTTCTCCACCGAGGACATGACCAACTGGACTTACCTTGGCACCCCCATCTCCACCGAGACCTTCAAGTGGGCCTATCATGGCGACCGTGCGTGGGCGGCACAGGCAGTCGAGCGCAACGGCAAGTGGTACTGGTACGTCTGCCTCAACGATGCTGACAAGAAGGATGTCCTTGCCGTAGCCGTGGCCGACGACCCTCAAGGCCCCTATGTCGATGCCATCGGAGCACCCCTTGCATCAGGGTTTGCTTTCATCGACCCCACTGTGATGATTGACGACGACGGACGCGCCTATCTCTTCTGGGGAAACAAAGGCCTTTGGTATGCCGAGCTTAATGACGACATGATCTCCTTCAAGGACGGCTTCAAGGAAGTCCCCGGCTTCCACGACCCCGCCTGCTTCGGTCCTCAGAAGATGAAGATGAATTGGGCCAAGGGTAAGGAAGAGCTTATGGTCGGTTTTGAGGAAGGCCCCTGGGTGAGCAAGCGTGGCGACCTCTATTACCTCACCTATCCCGCAGGCGGAGTGCCCGAGCACATGGCCTATTCCACAGCGCCCACCATCCACGGCCCTTGGACCTATCGCGGACGTATCATGGACGAAGCCCAAAACTCCTTCACCATCCACGGAGGCGAAGTCACCTTCAAGGGACACAACTACATGTTCTACCACAACGGTTCCCTTCCCAATGGAGGCGGATTCCACCGTTCGGCAGCCGTAGAGGAGTTCACCTATAATGCCGATGGCACCATCCCCTTCATCCCCTTCACCAAGCAAGGCCCTAAGCCTGTTGGCACACTCAATCCCTACCAGCGTGTCGAGGCCGAGACCATGGCCGACAGTTGGGGCGTCAAGACCGACCGCCTGGCAGGCAAGCACCACTACGTCCGCAAGATTGACAATGGCGATTGGATTAAGATTCGCGAAGTCGATTTCGGTACCTCAGGTCCCGCCTCCGTCACCATTCAGACCCTCAATTTCAAGAATCCCGGTACGGTAGAGTTCTTCCTCGATGCCATGAGCGACAATCCCTTTGTCAAGGTCGAGGTTGATGGCAAGCAATCAGTGCAGACAGCAGAAGTCAGAGGCCGTCGCCCTGTCACCGGCAAGCACGATGTCTATATCCTCTTCCGTGGAGGCGACGAGCAGCTCTTCGACCTCGATTGGTGGCAGATGACCAGCAAGTAATATATTCTTTTAAGGGAGGTTCTATAAATTAGCTTGCGAGGATTTGCTTCGGATTTTTGAGGATTTTTCTTCTTATCTGCGAAGATGCGTAGCGGGCTACGTATCAAGAAGATAAGAAAAAAAAGGCCAAAAAGACAAGCAAAGCATCCGGGCAGAGGATTACCTGAATAAGCGTAGAAACTAATTTGTAGAACCTCCATTAAGAAACAAGGCCATGGCTCTAACCAGTATGCCGTGTGGATTGAAAATGAGAAGAACGAAGTGGTGAAGACCCTCTTCGTCACCTCCTTTACAACCAAAGGCCGTGTGCGCGAAGGTCAGCCCATCAAGCGTGGCTATACCTACCGTCCGACTTGTGTACCCACATGGGTAACCAATGCTAAGCCGGCTGATATGACCGATACCGAGCTGGATGCTTTCACCGGAGCAACACTCAAGGAGAGTGGCAAGCAGACTTTCATTTGGGATTTCACTGATTCTGAAGGAAAGAAAGTGGCCAAAGGTAATTACAAAGTATGCGTAGAAGCCACGCTGAAGAATGAGTACAAACTCCTCTACGTCGGCACCCTTTCCACCAAGGACAAGGCTGGTGTCATCGAAATGAAAGAAACCGTCGTGCCTACTCCTCACACATGCTTTCCGCCATCATGTTAAGTGCCATAAATCGATAGCGTAGCGTCGTATGCGGGATAGTTCCTATTTTGGCTGTCACGCGTGCCACAATATCTTGATGCTCAAAAGCCTCCGCATTGGGTTCTACCAACAACAGTTTGCCTGCTGCACAAGCTTCAAAATAGACTCCCTGCGGCTTGTAATAGCGGTAATGCGGACTGTCAGGTTGGGGGAATCCCTTTTCAAGAAGGATGATGAGCGGATAACCGCCTTCACGGAGTGCTCGGGCAATCAGCTTTTCACCTTCAGAAATGGCAGCAGTAACAAACACGGCTCCATTTGCCGCCTCTGCCAGACACTCTTTTTTTCGGGCCTTTATCTGCTCCGTTGTCAGTTTGCGTGAGCATTGGAGCACTTGGCGTTGAGGGTGCCCGGCAAGGAAGATATTGCCGAGCATTGTACATGAGATAGGGTCTATCGTCACATGTTGGTGGATGCGGAAAAGGTCTCTATGGGCTCGTTTCAATGCCATGCGGCGTGGGTTGTCCTCAATGTATTGGGCCATGTGGTTGAGCTGGCCTCTTCTCGTCAGTTGACGGTCGTGGTATTCGGGGGCAAACAGGCAACTGCTTTTGCTCGCGGGAAAAGCCGCGAGGTTGTTACACTGATACTTGAACCAACGGACGTATTGGCCTATATGCATAGGCAGCCGGTCATGCACACGCAGTAAGATGTGTACGTGGTCGGGCATTATCACGTACTTGTATATCTCTATCGACGAAGCACCTTTGTATGTGGGTATGCGTTCTATCTCTTCCGCAACCTTTTGGCCAAGCGGAGAGAGAACAATCTCTTCGCCACGCAGTTCTCCCAAGAGAGGCAAACGGTTCAACGTCACCATTGTCAACATCTGTATGGCAGGAGAGCGATAGTCCATCCATTGGGCCCGATACAAATGCTCGCCCTTCTTTTCGCATCGCCAACCCTCTGGAGTCCAATGTACTTTTGCCATACCTGTTATTCTCTGATTATAAAGCAAAGGTACTCATTCTTTTTATACTTCCTGCATAAATTCGCAAAAAAGTTTCTTTTGTTTCTTGCCCCAACCTTCAGCATTCCCCTTTTATGTCTCTTCTCCCTACTTCAGCGCTCTTCCTTTTCGTTTTAGTCTTTCGTCCTATCTCGGCGTTCTTCCGCCGAGCCAATTATTGATTTTTGCTTACCTGCTCTTGCGAAGTAGTCTCAATCTGTTGCATTCCTCGGACTCTTTTTTAGTTTTTTCATCTTTATCAGCAAATATTCCCCTTTTTCTTTCCATATATAAAAGATTCTCACTACATTTGCCACGATTCCGTAAGGAAGAACATAGTGAAGTGAGCGTTTAGCGATATTATCTTTTCTGAGAATCTGGACAACTATAGAATAAAAACTTTTAGAGATATAAAATATGCCAAAATTCAATGAATATTTGACATTAAAAGAGGTGCAAGAGTTATTGCCAACAGAATTTAGTCCTACAAAACTAATAGATAAAATACAGAAATTGTATGAATCTCCCAAAGGTATTATTCTTTTCAAAGAAGCGAAAATTAAAGATTCTAATGAATCACAATACGGTGTCAAAAAGGAAACTGTGCTGAATTATAAGGTTTCATATGTTTGTTTGACAGTTGGATTTAATGGGATATTATTGATTCCATCAGAACTTTTGATTAACTATTTTGATGAAAATGATACTTCTAAATTTGGTAATGGACGTTCGGAATTGAAAGTACATATAATAGGGGATAGATTTATCCTCAAAGGGCGTAAAACTTCTAGTGAATTTGATTTGACTTGTTATTTCATTCCTAACGATTTTTGTGACTATGTACAAGCGAGTCCGATAGAGAACATATGGCAGGAAGCAAAAGCATTTACGGATTACGAGATACAATATCGGGAGGGAAGTATTAGATTACGTCACGAAAGCAAGATTCAAAAAGAACGTATTGCACGAATTGAAGACTATACGTGTCAGATCTGTGGGTTTCATCAATCCTATGTGAATTCAAATGGCAAGACAAAATATATTATTGAGGTTGACCATATTATAGAGAAATCTCAAGGTGGAGGAGAAAATATCAATAATTTGTTGGTACTTTGTCCGAATTGTCACGCAAAGAAAACTTACGGGGTGATAAAAATAAATTCTGATTATAGCATCGAAGACGAGAATGGCGAGCGAAAACTATTGAAACAAAACAGGCATTTGAACTTAAAAGGCGAAATAGCTTGAACTCTCCACCTTCCACTCCGAAACAACAGTCACCTTATTCGTAATCAGCCGGTTGATTTTCTCTTGTTTGTGCAGCCTTTTGTATTCGGTGTAATCTTCAAGAAAGGTTTGGTTGAAGGAGAAT
>JAFWYQ010000134.1 GCA_017517605.1 Bacteroidaceae bacterium | reverse complement strand
GCCCGAAGGCGTAGAAATGGTTATGCCTGGTGATAACGTAGAAATCACTGTTGAGTTAATTTACGAGGTAGCCTTGAACGTAGGTCTCCGTTTCGCTATCGCGAAGGTGGACGTACAGTAGGTTCAGGTCAGATTACTGAAATCCTTGCCTAAGTAATATAGGTCTTCAGCCCTTGGGAAACTAAGGGCTGATTTTACGGGAATAGCTCAGTTGGTAGAGCACCGGTCTCCAAAACCGGGTGTCGGGAGTTCGAGCCTCTCTTCCCGTGCTAATCTTGAAAATTATGTTTAAGAGAGTATTAGATTATTGTAAAGAATCTTACGAAGAACTTGTTAATAAAGTAACATGGCCTTCTCGTTCTGAGCTTGCTGGCAGCGCAGTGGTTGTTTTATATGCTTCCCTGCTCATTGCGTTGGTAGTGTTTGCTATGGATTCGGTTTTCGAAACCGTAATGGAGTTCATCTATCCCAATTAATTTGTTGTAAAGATGTCTGAGATTAGTAAGAAGTGGTACGTATTGCGTGCTATTAGTGGAAAGGAGTCTAAGGTTAAGGAGTATCTTGATGCTGATATCAAGAACAGTAACCTTGGCGAATTTGTATCTCAGGTGTTGATTCCGACCGAAAAGGTATATCAGGTCCGCAACGGAAAAAAAGTTGTGAAGGAGAGAACTTATCTCCCTGGTTACGTTTTGGTAGAAGCAGCGTTGGTTGGTGAGGTGGCACACCGTTTGAGAAATACACCGAATGTCCTTGGCTTCTTGGGCGGATTGGATAACCCCACTCCCCTTCGTCAAGCAGAGGTGAATCGAATCCTTGGTACAGTGGACGAACTTCAGGATATTACGGAAGATACAAATATTCCGTATGAGGTGGGTGATACTGTAAAAGTTACAGAAGGACCTTTCAGTGGCTTTAACGGTATAATCGAAGAAGTGAATACTGAAAAGAAGAAATTGAAGGTCATGGTTAAAATTTTCGGTCGGAAGACTCCGCTCGAATTAGGCTTTATGCAAGTTGAAAAGGAATAACGCATCTTGTTACGTGCGCTGTTCTTTTCTAATAAATGTTCATATATAAATTTAAAAAAAATGGCTAAAGAAGTTGCTGGACTAATCAAGTTACAGATTAAAGGAGGCGCTGCAAATCCATCACCTCCCGTAGGACCTGCATTGGGTTCAAAGGGTATTAACATTATGGAGTTTTGCAAGCAATTCAACGCCAGAACCCAAGATAAGGCTGGTAAAGTATTGCCGGTTATTATCACTTACTATGCGGACAAGTCTTTTGATTTTGTAATCAAGACTCCTCCCGTGGCTATTCAGTTGATGGAAGCTACTAAGGTAAAGAGTGGTTCTGCTGAGCCTAATCGTAAGAAAGTTGCAGAGATTACTTGGGAACAGGTTCGTACAATTGCTCAGGACAAGTTGGTTGACTTGAACTGTTTCACAGTAGAAGCTGCTATGACGATGGTAGCAGGTACAGCAAGAAGTATGGGTATCGCTGTAAAAGGTGAGTTCCCCGGTAACAATTAAAAACTTCAATTAAGATGGGTAAACTGACAAAAAATCAAAAGTTGGCTGCAGCTAAAATTGAAGCAGGGAAGGCATACTCACTGAAAGAAGCTGCTGAGTTGGTGAAAGAAATCACTTTCACTAAGTTCGATGCTTCGTTGGATATTGACGTACGTTTGGGTGTTGACCCTCGTAAAGCTAACCAGATGGTTCGTGGTGTAGTTTCATTGCCTCACGGAACAGGTAAGGTGGTACGAGTATTGGCACTTTGTACACCCGATGCTGAAGCTGCTGCAAAAGAAGCAGGCGCTGACTATGTTGGTCTTGACGAATATATCGAAAAGATCAAAGGTGGATGGACAGACGTGGATGTGATTATCACCATGCCTTCTATCATGGGTAAGATTGGTGCTCTCGGTCGTGTATTGGGCCCCCGTGGTTTGATGCCTAACCCTAAGAGTGGTACCGTTACAATGGATGTTGCTAAAGCTGTACGCGAAGTAAAGCAGGGTAAGATTGACTTTAAGGTTGACAAGACAGGTATTGTACATACCTCAGTCGGCAAGGTTTCTTTCTCTACTGATGCTATCCGTGATAATGTAAAAGAATTTGTTTCAACCATTATCAAATTAAAACCTGCTGCAGCTAAGGGTACATATATTAAGAGTATTTATCTTTCAAGTACAATGAGTAAGGGTATCAAGATTGACCCGAAGTCTATTGATGAAAACGTTTAATTAGTGGAAAATCATGAGAAAGGAAGATAAAAACGCAATTATTGCTCAGCTTGCTGAGACTATCAACGAATACGGACATTTCTATCTGATCGATGCAACAGCTATGAATGCAGCTGCAACAAGTGCATTGAGAAGAGAATGTTTCAAGTCTGAGGTAAAAATGGTGCTCGTTAAGAACACCCTCCTTCATAAGGCTCTTGAAAGCCTTGAGGCAGATTTCTCTCCTCTTTATGGATGTCTGAAGGGAACTACCGCTGTTTTGTTCACAAATACAGCTAACGTACCTGCCAAGATGTTGAAGAAGGTTGCTAAAGACGGTATTCCTGGTCTTAAGGCTGCATATGCAGAAGAAAGCTTCTATATTGGAGCAGAACAGTTGGATGCACTGACAAGCATCAAGAGCAAGAACGAAGTTATCGCCGATGTTATTGCTTTGTTGCAATCTCCGGCCAAGAACGTTATTTCGGCTCTTCAATCAGGTGGAAACACCCTTCACGGAGTTCTCAAGACTCTTGGTGAAAGAGAATAATTAAAAATTAGTAAAAAACAAACATTAAATTTATAAGAAAATGGCAGATTTGAAAGCTTTTGCAGAACAATTGGTTAACTTGACAGTTAAAGAAGTTAATGAACTGGCAACTATCCTGAAGGAAGAATATGGTATTGAACCTGCTGCTGCAGCGGTTGCTGTTGCTGCTGGTCCTGCTGCTGCTGGTGCAGCTGCTGTTGAAGAAAAGACTTCTTTCGACGTAGTATTGAAGAGCGCTGGCGCAGCTAAGTTGCAGGTAGTTAAGGCCGTTAAGGAGGCTTGTGGTCTTGGTTTGAAAGAAGCTAAGGACATGGTAGACGGTGCTCCTAGTGTAGTTAAGGAAGGTCTTGCTAAGGACGAAGCTGAATCTTTGAAGAAGACTCTCGAAGAGGCTGGTGCTGAGGTAGAACTTAAGTAATAAAGGCCTGGTTTCCAGGTAATACCGGTTAGGAACCCTCAAAAGGAGGGTTCTTAACCTTTTTGTGTCTATATTAAATTTAAGTTCTTCTCAAATCTTATTAACAGATGTCTTCAACTATTGTAAATCAAAGAGTTAATTTTGCGACTATCAAGAATCCGATGCCTTATCCGGATTTCTTGGAAGTACAATTGAAGTCATTCCAAGACTTTTTACAGCTGGACACTCCGCCTGAAAAGCGTAAGAACGATGGCTTGTATAAAGTGTTTGCGGAAAACTTCCCCATCGCTGATACAAGAAATAATTTCGTTCTTGAATTTCTTGACTATTATATTGATCCGCCCCGTTATACCATTGAGGATTGCTTGGAGCGTGGATTGACTTATAGTGTGCCTTTGAAAGCTAAGCTGAAACTTTACTGTACTGACCCTGACCATGAGGATTTTGATACAGTGATTCAGGATGTTTTCTTGGGTCCTATCCCCTATATGACTAACAACGGTACATTTATTATAAATGGAGCCGAGCGTGTGGTTGTGTCACAGTTGCATCGTTCACCGGGTGTATTTTTTGGACAAAGTGTGCATGCTAATGGAACCCAACTCTATTCAGCACGTATTATTCCCTTTAAGGGTTCATGGATAGAGTTTGCAACCGACATCAATAATGTGATGTATGCATACATTGACCGTAAAAAGAAATTGCCGGTAACCACTTTGTTAAGAGCCATTGGATTTGAGAATGACAAGGATATTCTGGAAATCTTCAACTTGGCAGAAGAAGTGAAGGTTAACCGTACTACTTTGCAGAAGTACGTTGGCTGTAAACTGGCTGCTCGTGTGTTGAAAACATGGGTAGAGGATTTTGTTGATGAAGATACTGGTGAAGTAGTTTCTATTGAGCGTAACGAGGTTATCATTGACCGCGAAACTCCGTTGGAGGAAGAGCATATCGACGAAATTATTGCATCAGGAGTTCAGACTGTGTTGATTCACCGCGAAGGTGCCAACCAATCTGACTATTCCATTATATTCAATACCCTGCAGAAAGACCCCAGTAACTCAGAAAAAGAAGCTGTACTTTATATCTATCGTCAGTTGCGTAATGCAGACCCTGCTGATGATACCAGTGCACGTGAGGTTATCAACAACCTCTTCTTCTCAGAAAAGAGATATGATTTGGGAGATGTAGGTCGTTACAGAATCAATAAGAAGTTGGGCCTGACTACAGATATGTCTGTAAAGGTGCTGACAAAAGAAGATATAATCGAGATTATCAAGTATCTGATTGAGTTGATTAACTCAAAGGCTGTAGTTGATGATATCGACCATTTGAGCAACCGTCGTGTGCGTACTGTAGGTGAGCAGCTCTCTAACCAGTTTGCCATCGGTTTAGCTCGTATGTCTCGTACTATTCGTGAGCGTATGAATGTGCGTGACAATGAAGTGTTCACTCCGACAGATCTGATTAACGCCAAGACCATTTCTTCTGTTATCAATTCTTTCTTCGGAACGAATGCTTTGTCTCAATTCATGGATCAGACCAATCCGTTGGCCGAAGTGACACACAAGCGTCGTCTTTCTGCATTGGGTCCTGGCGGTTTGTCTCGTGAGCGTGCAGGTTTTGAGGTGCGCGACGTACACTACACTCACTATGGACGTCTTTGTCCGATTGAGTCGCCTGAAGGTCCGAACATCGGTTTGATTTCATCTTTGTGTGTGTATGCAAAGATAAATGATTTGGGATTCATTGAGACTCCGTATCGTGAAGTGAAGGATGGAGTTGTTAACTTGAATAACGACGAAGTTGTTTATTTGACAGCTGAAGAGGAGGAAAGCAAGATTATCGGTCAAGGTAATGCTCCATTGAATGATGACGGTACATTTATCCGCACAAAGGTAAAATCCCGTCAGGATGCAGATTATCCTGTCGTTGAGCCTACCCGTGTTGATTTGATGGATGTGGCTCCTCAGCAGATTGCCTCTATTGCAGCTTCTTTGATTCCTTTCTTGGAGCATGACGATGCTCACCGTGCATTGATGGGATCGAACATGATGCGTCAGGCAGTACCTTTGTTGCGTACAGAGGCTCCTATTGTTGGTACTGGTATCGAGCGTCAGGTTTGTGAAAATTCACGTACTCAGATTACGGCAGAAGGTGACGGAACAATCAAATATGTGGATGCCTCTACAATCCATATCTTGTATGACCGTACCGAAGATGAGGATTTCGTCAGCTTCGAACCTGCCTTGAAGATATATGATATTCCCAAGTTCCGTCGTACCAACCAGAATATGACCATCGACCTTCGTCCAATCTGTGAGAAGGGACAGCGTGTAAAGGCTGGCGATATTCTTACCGAGGGTTATTCTACTGAAGCCGGTGAATTGGCGTTGGGTAAGAACTTGTTGGTAGCTTACATGCCTTGGAAGGGATATAACTATGAGGATGCTATTGTATTGAACGAACGTGTTGTTCGTGAAGACCTCCTTACTTCTGTCCACGTGGAGGAACTTTCATTGGAAGTTCGTGAAACCAAGCGTGGTATGGAAGAGTTGACTTCTGATATTCCTAATGTGAGTGAAGAGGCCACTAAGGATTTGGATGAAAATGGTATCATTCGTATTGGTGCTCGTGTTCAGCCGGGTGATATTTTGATTGGTAAGATTACTCCGAAGGGAGAGTCTGACCCTTCACCCGAAGAAAAGTTGTTGCGTGCTATCTTTGGTGACAAGGCTGGAGATGTGAAGGATGCTTCATTGAAGGCTTCTCCTTCATTGAGTGGTGTTGTTATTGGCAAGCGTCTTTTCTCACGTGCCATCAAGACTCGTAGCTCGAAGTTGGCAGACAAGGCTCTGATGCCAAAGATTGACGAAGAGTTTGAGACCAAATTCCAAGCGTTGAAGAATATCTTGGTTGATAAGTTGATGGTATTGACCGAGGGCAAGACTTCGCAAGGCGTTAAGGACTATTTGGGTACAGATGTGATTCCTAAGGGAGCTAAGTTCACCAAGAAAGACTTGGTAATGTTGGATTATACTACCATCCAGTTGAGCAAGTGGACGGCTGATGCCCATAAGAATGAAATGATTCATGACTTGGTTATCAACTTTTTGAAGAAGTATAAGGAGTTGGATGCTGAGCTGAAGCGCAAGAAATTCGCCATTACAATCGGTGACGAATTGCCTTCAGGTATCATTCAGATGGCCAAGGTATATATTGCCAAGAAGCGTAAGATTGGTGTGGGTGACAAGATGGCGGGTCGTCACGGAAACAAGGGTATCGTGTCACGCGTTGTTCGTCAGGAAGATATGCCTTTCCTTGCCGATGGTACTCCCGTTGATATTGTATTGAATCCGTTGGGTGTGCCTTCACGTATGAACCTCGGTCAGATTTTCGAAGCCGTATTGGGCGCTGCCGGAGCTAAATTGGGCGTGAAGTTTGCTACTCCTATCTTTGACGGTGCTTCGTTGGATGACCTCTGCGAATGGACCGACAAAGCTGGATTGCCCCGTTTTGGTAAGACTTATCTTTACGATGGTGGAACAGGTCAGCAATTCGACCAGCCTGCAACTGTAGGTGTTACTTATATGTTGAAACTCGGTCACATGGTTGAAGATAAGATGCACGCCCGTTCAATCGGTCCCTACTCACTGATTACTCAGCAACCTCTTGGAGGTAAGGCTCAGTTTGGTGGTCAGCGTTTCGGAGAGATGGAGGTTTGGGCACTTGAGGCCTTCGGTGCAGCTCATGTTTTGCAGGAAATCCTTACTATCAAGTCTGATGACGTAGTAGGACGTTCTAAGGCATACGAAGCTATCGTGAAGGGCGAACCTATGCCTACACCGGGTATACCTGAATCATTGAATGTGTTGTTGCACGAATTGCGTGGTTTGGGCTTGAGTGTCACATTGGATTAATGTTTTAGAGTTTGTAAGTTTTTGAGTTTCTGAGTTCCACTCATGAACTCGAAAACTCTCAAACTTACAGGACTTACAAACTTATAAACTCAAAATTATGGCTTTTAGAAAAGATTCAAAGATAAAGAGTAACTTTACGAAGATTTCGATTGGTCTGGCATCTCCCGAAGAGATTTTGGAGAACTCAAGTGGTGAGGTGTTGAAGCCTGAGACCATCAACTATCGTACTTACAAGCCCGAGCGTGACGGTTTGTTCTGTGAACGCATCTTCGGTCCTGTGAAGGATTATGAGTGCCATTGCGGTAAGTATAAGCGTATCCGTTACAAAGGTATCGTCTGCGATCGTTGTGGTGTGGAAGTTACAGAGAAGAAGGTGCGTCGTGAACGTATGGGACACATCCAGTTGGTTGTGCCTGTAGCCCATATTTGGTACTTCCGTTCACTTCCTAACAAGATTGGTTATTTGTTGGGTGTTCCCAGCAAGAAATTGGATATGGTAATCTATTACGAACGATATATCGTTATCCAACCCGGTCTCAAGGAGGGTGAAGTCAATACATATGATTTGTTGTCAGAGGAGGAATATCTCGACATTATCGATTCTTTGCCTGCTGACAATCAGTATTTGGAAGATACTGACCCCAATAAATTCATTGCCAAGATGGGTGCCGAGGCCATTTATGACCTCTTGACACGTCTTGATTTGGATGCCCTTTCATACGAATTGCGTGACAAAGCCGGTAACGACTCTTCGCAGCAGCGTAAGAATGAGGCATTGAAGCGTCTTCAGGTTGTAGAATCATTCCGCGCATCTCGTGGTCGCAACAAGCCCGAGTGGATGATTGTACGTATCGTACCTGTTACTCCTCCAGATCTTCGTCCGTTGGTTCCCCTGGATGGTGGACGTTTCGCTACTTCCGATTTGAACGACCTTTATCGTCGTGTTATCATCCGTAACAATCGTTTGAAGCGACTGATTGAAATTAAGGCTCCTGAAGTTATCTTGCGTAACGAGAAGCGTATGTTGCAGGAGGCTGTTGACTCGCTCTTCGACAATTCTCGTAAGAGTAGCGCGGTGAAGTCTGATGCCAATCGTCCGTTGAAGTCTCTTTCTGACTCTTTGAAGGGTAAGCAGGGACGTTTCCGTCAGAACCTCCTCGGTAAGCGTGTGGACTACTCTGCCCGTTCGGTTATCGTTGTAGGCCCTGAGTTGAAGATGGGTGAGTGCGGTTTGCCTAAATTGATGGCCGCCGAGCTTTACAAGCCATTCATTATCCGCAAACTTATTGAGCGTGGTATTGTAAAGACTGTAAAGAGCGCCAAGAAGATTGTTGACCGCAAGGAACCTGTTATCTTCGATATTCTTGAGCACGTGATGAAGGGACATCCTGTATTGCTCAACCGTGCGCCGACATTGCACCGTTTGGGTATTCAGGCATTCCAACCCAAGATGATTGAGGGCAAGGCTATCCAGCTTCACCCGTTGGCATGTACTGCGTTCAACGCCGACTTCGACGGTGACCAGATGGCCGTTCACTTGCCTTTGAGCAACGAAGCAATTCTGGAAGCACAGATGCTGATGCTCCAGTCACACAATATTTTGAATCCCGCCAACGGTGCTCCTATTACCGTGCCTTCACAGGATATGGTGCTTGGTTTGTACTACATCACCAAGTTGCGTAAGGGAGCTAAGGGCGAAGGTCTCACTTTCTACGGTCCCGAAGAGGCTTTGATTGCTTACAACGAAGGCAAGGTGGACATCCACGCTCCGGTGAAAGTGTTGGTTGATGACTTGGTTGACGGAAAGATTCAGAAGGTAATGCGCGAGACTTCTGTTGGTCGTGTTATCGTGAACGAGATTGTTCCTACTGAAGCAGGATTTGTTAATACCGTTATCTCTAAGAAGTCATTGCGCGACATCATCAGCGACGTTATCAAGATTGTCGGTGTGGCTCGTGCAGCCGAGTTCCTCGATGGTATCAAGAACTTGGGTTATCAGATGGCCTTTGAAGGTGGTCTGTCATTCAACTTGGACGATATTATCATCCCGAAGGAGAAGGAAGAATTGGTTAAACGCGGTAATGAAGAAATCGAGCAGATTACCATGAACTACAACATGGGTTTCATCACCGACAACGAACGTTACAATCAGGTTATCGATACATGGACACACGTCAACAACGACCTCTCTAATGTCCTCATGAAGACAATCTCTTCTGATGACCAAGGTTTCAATGCCGTGTACATGATGTTGGATTCAGGTGCCCGTGGTTCTAAGGAGCAGATTCGTCAGCTCTCTGGTATGCGTGGTTTGATGGCCAAGCCTCAGAAGGCAGGTGCTGAAGGTGCGCAGATTATCGAGAACCCGATTCTTTCTAACTTCAAGGAAGGTTTGAGCGTGTTGGAGTACTTTATCTCTACCCACGGTGCACGTAAGGGTCTTGCCGATACCGCTTTGAAGACTGCCGACGCCGGTTATTTGACTCGTCGTTTGGTGGATGTATCTCACGACGTTATCATCAACGAAGAAGATTGTGGAACACTCCGCGGACTCGTATGTACTGCGTTGAAGAACAACGACGAGGTAATTGCCTCACTGTATGAGCGTATTTTGGGACGTGTTTCTGTACACGATATTGTTCATCCCACAACTGGCGAACTGATTGTTGCCGGTGGTGAGGAAATCACTGAAGAGATTGCCCAGAAGATTGAAGACTCTCCCATTGAGAGTGTTGAAATCCGTTCAGTGCTCACTTGCGAGAGCAAGAAGGGTGTCTGCATGAAGTGTTACGGCCGCAACTTGGCTACCAGCAAGATGGTTCAGAAGGGCGAGGCTGTCGGTGTTATCGCTGCCCAGTCTATCGGTGAGCCGGGTACACAGTTGACCCTCCGTACATTCCACGCCGGTGGTACGGCTGCCAATATTGCAGCCAATGCAACAATCGTGGCCAAGCACAATGCTCGCCTTGAGTTTGACGAACTCCGTACGGTGGATAGTGTTGAAGAGACAGGCGAAGCCGTTAAGGTGGTAGTAGGCCGTTTGGCTGAAGTCCGCTTCATCGACATCAACACAGGCATCATCATCTCTTCTCAGCTTGTTCCTTATGGTTCTAAACTGTATGTAAACGATGGTCAGACTGTTGAAAAGGGTACCCTCATTGCTAAGTGGGATCCGTTCAACGCTGTTATCGTGACAGAGTTTGCCGGACGTGTTGAGTTTGAAAACGTAATCGAAGGTGTAACTTATAAGGTGGAATCAGACGAGGCTACCGGTCTCCGCGAAATCATCATCACCGAGTCTAAGGACAAGGGTAAGGTGCCTTCAGCCCATATCATTGGTGTGGATGGCGAACTTGTTCGTACCTACAACCTCCCTGTAGGTGGTCACGTTGTAGTTGAGGACAAGCAGGTAGTTAAGTCAGGTGACATCCTCGTGAAGATTCCTCGTGTAGCAGGTAAGGCTGGTGATATCACCGGAGGTCTTCCCCGTGTAACCGAGTTGTTCGAAGCACGTAATCCGTCTAACCCTGCTGTAGTTTCTGAAATCGACGGTGAAATCACTATGGGTAAGGTGAAGCGAGGTAACCGCGAAATCATCGTTACTTCCAAGACTGGTGATGTGAAGAAGTACCTCGTAGCGCTGTCTAAGCAGATTCTTGTTCAAGAGAACGATTATGTACGTGCCGGTACTCCTCTTTCTGACGGTGCTGTTACTCCCGCTGACATCTTGGCCATCAAGGGGCCCACTGCTGTACAGGAATATATCGTGAACGAGGTTCAGGACGTATATCGTTTGCAGGGTGTGAAGATCAACGATAAGCACTTCGAAATTATCGTACGTCAGATGATGCGTAAGGTCGAAATCAACGAACCGGGCGACACCCGCTTCCTTGAGCAGCAGGTGGTTGACAAACTCGACTTCATGGAAGAGAACGACCGCATCTGGGGTAAGAAGGTTGTTGTCGATGCTGGTGACAGCGAGACACTTCATAAGGGTCAGATTGTAACAGCTCGCAAGTTGCGCGACGAGAACTCTATGCTCAAGCGTCACGACCTCCGTCCCGTTCAGGTACGCGATGCAGTGCCCGCTACCTCTACTCAGATTCTTCAGGGTATCACTCGTGCAGCGTTGCAGACAAGCTCATTCATGTCTGCGGCTTCGTTCCAGGAGACTACTAAGGTGCTCAACGATGCTGCTATCAACGGTAAGGTTGACTACCTCGAAGGTATGAAGGAGAACGTTATCTGCGGTCACTTGATTCCTGCCGGTACCGGTCAGCGCGAGTTCGACAAGATTGTGGTAGGTTCTCGTGAAGAGTACGAGCGCATCTTGGCTAATCGCAAGAATGTACTTGATTATAGCGAGGTGGAAGATTAATTCCCTCTCCTCTATATAGCAAAAGCGGGTGTGTCTTGCATAGACACACCCGCTTTTCTTTTATGCTATATTCGTTATTGTTTTCTATTGAACTCACGCTAATAATAATTAAGTTTCGCAAGCTCAACTCCTGTGTAGATGGAGGGATGAAAAAGGAGATATCGTTTCGCTCTTTGGAGATATAAAGGCTGAAAGATAGGTACGTTGGGACGAAAGATTTAAATATTCAACCTCCAACGTGTCTATCTTCTTTTTCTTATAACATTAGTAATCTTCCATATAGTAGAATAGTATTCTTATACTGATAAAAGAATAGCATTCAGTGATGAACGGAGTAACTTCGTTCGCCTTCCATGTTAACTCCGTTCACGAACAGAGTTAATAAATATCACCACTAGTTCTCTCTTCCTACATTGTTAATTAACTGTCGTTATGCAATGCGTCGTAGGTGACAAGAATTGTTTCATATCACCCTACAACACCTTCATCCTTTACTCCATAACCACCTTGCGGCTATATCTCTTTCCGTCAGTGCCGGTATATTGTTCGATGACGATACCTTGTTGTGGAAGATTGTTCAAGCGTTGTCCTGAGAGGTTGTAGAACACACTTTCCGATGGAGTGGCAACGATGGTCGGAGTCTCAATCGCGTCGGGGTCGAATTGTGTAAACTGCCATGTGTCGAACTGCACGTTGTTGGATTCTGTGAAGACAAAGAACAGGTGCTTGCGACCCTTGAATACGGTCGGGTCAAGTTCGATAGTGTGGTTTTCAAACGATGTTGATGAGAATTCTATTGTAGCCGAGGCGGCATTTGTCCGTTGGTTCAGACGTATCTCGAGTGTTCCTGTTCCTTTGGCACGCACGGTAAAGGACGATGCACCCAACTCACCGAAATCTACATAGCGTATATGTGTCCATGCACCGGCAGGCATCTTCACTTGCAGGTTTTGTGAAGCATCGTTGCCCAAGGTGTTGATGGAGCTGACCTTCGTGATGTTGCTGAAGTTCTCGTAGGTGATACCACCGCTTGTTGCCATTGTTTCAGCCTGTTGCAGCATATAGGGATTCATGTCCTTGATGGAGCTTACACCCGTTTTGGTCAGCGTCATCTTGTTGATGGTCTGGGTACTTTCGTTCACCGTAGCTTTGTTTACTCCGATGGAGCGGTAGCCCGATGCCTCGCTGTTCATGTCACCCTTCTCCTTCATTGTCTGTTCCAGCAGGGTAGAGTGGTAGAACAGGTAATAGTTGTCGCCGAACTTTTGCAGGTGGGTATGGTTGTTTCCCCATCCCATGCCGAAGTTTCCTTCATTGGGCACGTATTCGCCTTTGTATTCCCACGAGTCGGGATTCATCGGGTCGTCGCTCACCATGTAGCACATGCTGCAGGTCGAGGGAGCCGGGTGGCTGCCACGTTTCTCGAACTTGCTCCAGTCGTTGCGGTCCGACCACGAAGTGTTGTAGGTATATACAAACTTTCCGTCCATGATGTTCAGTTCGCTGGCCTCGAACAGGTAGGGGGCTGGCAGGTTCACGGCACTGCCGTCGAGTGCTGTCATCGAGGAACTCAGTTTGGCTATGCGCGAGTTCCCGGGCCACAATTGGCTGCCTGAAGAGTTGGGGTCTCCACCGCCGAAAGCAATCCATCCCGTACCGTTGTCGTCAATCACCACACCCGGGTCGAACAGCCAGTTACAGGGGTCTACTCCCGCCATTCCATGTTGGATTAGTGCACTGGAGCGTGGCGATTTGAACGGTCCTGTCGGCGACGAGCCTTTCAGCACGCCTACGTTGTTTGCTCCGTTGGCGAAATAGACGAAGAACTCGTCCTTTCCATCTTCGGTCTGGCGCCATACGGCCGACGGTGCCCACGAGTTTCCGCACCACGAGCCGCACACTTTACCCACGTCGATAGTGCCGTGGAAGGTCCAGTTCAGCATATCGTCAGTCGAGAAGATGACCAACGATTTGATGTTGCCATAGCCATTGCTTCCCTTCTTGCCGTTGACAAGGTACTGTTGGTTGTCGTTTGTGCCATACACATACAGGCGGTCCTGGTATACCAGAGCGGTAGGGTCAGCACAAAAGACGCACGAACTGATGGGGTTTCCTTCGGTTACAGCCTTATGGGGTGTAGCCAGACTTTGGGCATTCAAGTGTAATGTCATGGCCGTCAGTGCAGCCAATGCGGTAATACGGTAATGCATAATTGTAGTTTATTTAGGTTAATAATTGTCTTCTTGATAGGCACTACAAAGGTAGTCAATTCTTCTGTTAGAATAGTGATATAATCCCTTAAAATATCATCCAAAGGACATTTTTGCAAAAAAATGAAACAAATGTAGATGTTCCTTCTCTCTATCTTAGGGGCATCTCCCTACTGCTTGCTGTGGAGGGGTGGATAAGAAGAGTATAGAAATTCGCAATGAAAAATGTCAGTATTTTTTTGCTTTTTATATTGTTTGTACTATCTTTGCACGCCGTAGGGGCAGACCTGTGTGTTTGCCTTGAAAATACATTGCTGACACATTTGGGCACCCACAAGGGATGCCCCTACAGTATGCGTTCGCAGATTCTGAGCGGAGTCGAAGGATGACAGAGGGAGTTTGAACCTTGAGCCTTGGACCTTGAACTTTGATCTTTAAACTTTAAACTTTAAACTATAAACCCTAAACCTTCTAACTATGCGTACATTTCTAACTATCCTCGCCACCGTGCTCTGTTTGAGCGTTTATGCCCGTAAGGAGCAAAACAAACCTAACCCGTTGGGAACCATTTATCCCGCAGAGTGGACAACCTATAAAGATGCCGTGACGGGTCTTGATATCAAGGTGTTGACCGACACTACGTCGAACGACTCATACATCTATCAGACCGACCCCATGTGGTCAGCCGACCAGCGTTTCCTGCTTTTCCGTTCCAGTGTGCGTGCCGGAGGCGAGCAGCGCCAAGGCCAGTTTTTTCTGATGGAGGTTGCTACAGGCCGCATGTTGCAGATTACTGAAGGCGAACACGGTAGTGTCTTTATGGCCAACCGTACCAATCACATCTTCATTAACCGTCGTGTAGATGTGTTGGGCAAGCGTAATAAACCTACAGGCGAACAGATGTGGAACCTCTACCGTATGGACATTGATGCTCTGTGGAACGATGCTTTGGCCGGTAAGGTCAAGTCATCCGACAACTACGAGCAATTCCTTGCCTCCATGCCTATGAACGATTCCATTTTGGGCCGTCCGGGTGGATGGTGCATCAGCAGCGAGGACGATTTTGCCTACATCGTTGTAGAGCGCAAGGGCACCGAAGAGGAGAGACAGCAGATGGTGGCGCAAGCCTTTATCCCCGAGGGCAACCAACCAGTCAAGATTAAGCCCTCGTTGGGTGGTGTACGCAAAATCAACCTCCGTACAGGCGAAGTCTCTATCGTGGTGAATACCCTCTTCAAGGTGGGTCACATACAGGCCAGCCGTTTTGTCAACGACGAAATCCTTTTCTGTAACGAGACTGGTGGCGATGCTCACCAACGCATATGGTTTGTCCGTGCTGATGGTTCCGACTTCCGCCCTGTTTATAAGGAAACTCCTCTCGATTGGGTTACACACGAAACATTCCAGACTAAAGATCATGTCTATTTTAATGTTCTTGGATTTCAGGACCGTCTTCGTAAGCAGGCTAGTGGTATTATGCGTATCAATCTTCGCAACGGTGATGTAGAGTGTTTGGGTAATGTGGAGTTGGAAGGTTCGCCCATCAATCCCAATCCCATGTTGAATGGCCGTGGTTTTTGGCACTGCAACTCCACACGCGACGGACGCTATGCCGCAGGCGACACCTTTGCAGGCAACATCTATATCATCAATGTAGCCACCGGCGAGCGCACCCTCATAGCTACCGATTGCCGCATGAAGCCCGACCATGCCCATCCCCATTTCAGTCCCGATGGACGCTACTTGCTTTTCCAGTCCGGTCACTTTACTGACGGCAATCGCCTCAATCTGATGATGGTCGATTTGAAACAGGTGATGAAGTAGGGGGATGGAAGTTTAAGGTTTAAACTTTAAACTTTGAACCTTAAACTTTGAACTTTAAACTTTAAACCTTCTCCTTCTTCTCCTCTCTTCGTGTACGCAAACAACCCGAACTGTTAAATTTGTGGTGTGTCTAAAAAAATGTAATAATTATATTTTGTTGGTTAAAGAATTATCCTTACCTTTGTCCTGTTATAACGTTTTACTTATTGTACAATAGACAGATTATTACCTACGTAGCTTTAGCTCCTATGAAAGGCCATCGTTTTGTAAATGTGTGAGTTAGATTCTGTTTTCGGCAGCGTTAAAAGTGTGTCGGAAGGGGACTTCTTGTACTTTTTGCGGTGTGCACATAGGTGACTTGATACGCGTGCGTGCGTGTTGGTTCTGAATATTGAGAGAAATTATTTAAACTATTTAATAACTTACTTTACATGCTATGAAAGTAGAAAAGAATCATTTGAGAAGCCGCAGGGGCATTCTTGGTTCCGCAAAGGTCGCTTTCGGTGGTGCGTTGGTATCTTTCATGTTCCTGTTCGGATCGTGCGAGAGTAAATTCGACGAGTACTACGAAAAGCCCAGCTGGATAGAGAATCCTGCGTATGACGTCCTTCAGAAGGAAGGTCGTTTTTCGAAGTATTTGCAACTGGTTGACAAGACCCTGTATGCAAAGCAGTTGAAGGGTTCAGGAAGCTACACCTTCTTTGCTCCCAACGACCAGGCATTCGATGCTTGGTTGGCCGAAAAGGGTTACAGCTCGGTGGCTGATGTGCCGGCCGATGTAGCCAGCGACATTGTGTCGTACACCATGGTGTACAACCAGTACGAAGCCCTTCACTTGGGTGACATCTGGGAAGGTGCCACTTGGGAAGGAAACGTGGGACAGTCGTTCCGTAAGCAGACTCCTTCGTACAAGACTCTCTACAAGGAACTTCGCCCCGGTGAAACGGATTCCATTTATGTGTATGAACGACTTACGGCTCCGTTCAATCAAGACGTGTTTGATCATCGCTATCTGCATATCTATACCCCGGCTTATTTTAAAGCCAAGGCATTGACATCTGCTGACTATACAACGGTTTATCCAGGCTCAACTTGGAACGGAACTGTGGGTAACGTGCATGGTGCCAGCATTGTAAAGGGCGACATCTATGCCTCCAATGGTGTGGTGCACGAGTTGGATGCTGTGGTAGAGGTTCCTCAAACCATCGATGAAATGATTGTGGAGTATGGTGCAGCTGATAACACGGAACACCTTGCTGAGGGATGGAGCGTGATGAAGGACATCCTTTACAATAAGTATGCTGATGGCTCATACCAGTTCTTGATTTATACAGAGGACAAAGAGGCTTCCATTTACTTCCAACGTATGTATCCTGAAAAGGAGGCTGAGTTGGCTACAGTATATAGTCGTAACTATAATGGTCTTTTGTATTCTTATCTTAATTTTAACGAACATATAAGCACGGGCGATGCGACTGACCGTACCGAGAGTAATGCTCATACATTGTTCTTGCCTAATAAGGAGAAATTCAACGATTACATCAATAACACGGTATTGAAATATACCAAGAATAAGGACTTCAACGAACTGTCTGAGGATGTTATTCAAACTGTATTCCGTTCGCATGTATCTCGTCAGATGATATGGCCCTCCATGTTTGCTAATGCCAAGAATACGGCTCGCGACCTCAATGGTGAGTTTATCAACGGTGCCGGTGCCGGTGGTGCAAAGTTTGCAGACTTTGGTGTAACGGGCGTTGAGGTGGCCTCTAACGGTTTGGTTTACCACATCGACCATGTGATTGAGTCGGGTCTCTTCAAGTCGGTATATGGCCGTATCTTGCTCGACCCCGCCTATTCTTACACCCGTATGTTGGTGGGCGGTTCGTCAATCTATACCAACCTCACTACCAACACCCCGTTCGTGGGTGGTATCAACGACCCCGAATACAACGGTGTGGACAAGCGTTACCAGTATGCTGTATTGCTCAGCTCGGACGCCTTGTTGACTGCTGACGGTTTCGCTTACGACAACTTGAATTCAACTTTCACCAACGACCAGTTGTTGGGTACCATCGATGCCAATTCACGTATCAGCCGCTTGATCAACAACGGTATCTTCGTTCGCGAATTGGGTAAGGACGATTATTCAAATCCTGCTGTGCTCGACTTCAGCAAGCAACCCGATGCGTTGGCCGGTGCTTACGACGGTTACGGCTATGCTGTAAACTATTACGGCGAATTGGTTCGTTACAAGAACAACCAGTTGCAGGCCGCAGGTAACATCAAGGATAGCACTGTGGTGACTGTTACTGCCGACCCCACTTCGTATGTCAACGGTACAGTCTATACCATCGACCGCCTGCTCAACTATTCGCAGCGCGAAACCAACGGTAACGACGCAACCGGATGGGAACAGAGCGCAAGCATCCTCGACGATGTGACTGCTTATCTGAAGGAACATCCCGAATGCTCTATCTTCAAGAAATATTACGATGCCACGTTGGAGGCTCATGTGAAGAACTATATCAGCACTTCTGACTTCCACACCGTGCTTATCCCTACCGACGAGCGTATGCAGGAGTTGGTGAACGATAGCCTGTTGCCTACTATTGATGCCGTGACAGCCAATGCCAATGGCGAGATGGTGACTGCCGGTGATTTCGTGTTGGGTCACTTCTTGCAGGGTTCCGTATTTGCTGACGATGGTCTCGACCGCGTCTACATGAGCGATGCCAACTACAAGAAGATTTCCAACTCTACCGCTATCCGCATCACCGAGGGTAGCCTCGACTTGATTGCTGCACGTACTTACGTAATGGTAGAGAAGATGGGAGCCGACAACCGTTTGGTATTTGGCGCCCGCGATATCGAAGCTGGTGTCATCAGCGTAGTGTCAGGTATCAACTCTAAGGAAGGAACCAACGCCGTAGTACGCGACATCGCCAAGAGTAACGTGATGGCTCGCCAGGGTGTTATCCACCAGTTGGACGGATACCTGTATTATAAAATAAATAAGGTAGCGGAGCCCGAAACCCCTGCCGAAGGTGAAGAGAGTGAAAATTAATAAAGAACCAAGTCATAGAATACAATGAAAAGAGTATTTAAAGTAAACTTGTTGACGCTGTTGCTCTGCTGTATATCGGGCATAGCCATGGCACAGGACAAGGTGATGGTGCGCGGTACAGTTACCGCCGCCGAGGATGGTTTCGGTCTTCCGGGTGCTTACGTTCAGGTTCAGGCAAAGGACGGACGTACGGTAGCCGCTACGGTGACCGATATGGATGGTAACTACAGTTTGATGTCCGACGGTAAGGCAGGCGATGTGCTCATCGTCTCTTATTCAGGATATAAGAAACAGACTATAGAGATTGCGAACAAGACTCAGATTGATGTGGTTTTGCGCGAAGATGTACAAGAGTTGCAGACAGCTACTATCGTGGCCAAGCGTATGGTCAACAACGGTATGATGAATATTGCCGAACGCGACTTGACCTCTGCATCCAAGCGTATCGACATGTCTGAATTGCAGGAAATGGGTTCGGCCGATGTGGGCGATGCCCTTCAGGGACGTATTGCCGGTGTGGATATGGTGGCCTCTTCGGGTGCTCCCGGTGCCGGTATGGCTATCCGTATCCGTGGTACGACCACTATCAACGGTTCGTCACAGCCTTTGATTGTGGTGGATGGATTCCCCTACGACGCTACCATTTCGGACGACTTCGATTTTGGTACTGCCAACGAAGAGGACTACTCACAGATGTTGAACATTGCCCCCAGCGACATCAAGGAAATCACTGTGTTGAAGGATGCGGCTGCAACCGCCATCTATGGTTCTAAGGCTGCTAACGGAGTGTTGCAGATTACAACCAAGCGCGGTGGTGTCAGCAAACCCCGTATCCAATATACCTTCAAGGGACAGGTTTCGGAACTCCGCAAGGGCATTCCTACTCTGTCAGGAGACGAGTACGTAACCTTGATCCAGGAGATGTTGATGAACTCAGGTAATACCTTCAATCCTTATAATTACCCCGAGTTGTCTAACGACGCCAACAATCCTTACAACTACTACAACTACGGACAGAATACCGATTGGTTCGATGCCGTTACCCGTACCGGTTTTGCGCAGGATCACAACATCTCCATCAGTGGTGGTGATGCCAAGGCTCAGTACCGTGCTTCGGTAGGTTACTACGACCAGAGCGGTATCGTAATCGGCCAGGACTTCACCCGTATGAATGCCCGTATGAATGTGGATTACAATATCTCTGAAAAGTTCCGTGTATCGGCCAGCTTGGCTTACACCTATTCTGAACGCGATGCCAATTATGTGACTTATCTGGATAGTAAGTACGACGTGCTTTCTCAGGCTTATGTGCGTGCTCCGAATATGAGTATTTACGAGTATAACGAAGCAGGAATCCGCACTGACAACTACTTTACTCCCGAAGAGACCTTGCAAGGACGTTGGACAGATAAGGCCAACAGTCAATATAACCCCGTGGCTATGGCTAACGACGGTTTCTACAAGCAGGAGACTCACCGTATTGTGCCTACCTTGACCGCTATATGGCGCCCCATTGAGCAGATTCGTTATGAATTCTCGGTTGGTTTCGATATCAACAACAACAAGAAGAATGCCTTTGTGCCGCAGACAGCTACCGGTCGTCCTTGGACAGAGAACACGGTAAACAAGGCTGCTGACGGTGATGCCGAGGCTTTCAATATGAACATCTACAACAAATTGTTCTATACTCCCAACTTGGGCGATAACCACAGCTTGACCTTGATGTTGGGTACCAATACCAACAACAAGATTGAGAAGGGCTACGGTGCGGTGATTGCCAACACAGCCAGCCACCTGTTGACCGACCCCTCAAACGGTGGACGATTGACCAACGGCGGTAGCTTGACCTCTTCGTCCAGCGAATACCGCGCATTCAGCGTATATGGTATGGCGCAATATAGCTACCTCGACCGCTATATCGGTAACATCACAGTCCGTCGCGACGGAACTTCTAAGTTCGGTGCCGATTACCGTTGGGGAACCTATCCTTCATTGTCCGGTCGTTGGCGTATCTCCGGTGAGCCGTTCTTGCAGCAGGCTGCTGAGAAGTGGCTCGACGAGTTGTCACTCCGCTTCAGTTGGGGTGTCAACGGTAACGAGGTAGGTAAAGGTTACTATCCCTCTGTCGCTTCGTATGCCATCTATAACGGTATGTATCTGGACAAGCAGGGAACCTACCAGAGTGCATTGGAGGCTGTGCAGATGCGTTGGGAGGATACCCAACAGTACAATGCCGGTTTGAACTTCGCTGCCTTCCAGGGTCGTTTGACATTGGAGTTCGATTATTACATGAAGCACACCAAGGACCTCTTCTTGAATGATATGGAAATACCTTCTCACACCGGTTTTACCAAGATGGGCTTCAATGCTGCCACCATGGATAACACTGGTTGGGAGGTGCAGGGTACCGTAACCCCCATCCGCAACAAGGATTGGACATTGAATGTAAACTTCAACTTTGCCCGCAACGAGAACCGCTTGAAGGAGATTTCTGAACTCTATCCGCAGGAGACCGGTAGTTGGCAGAATGGCGGTGAGTACATCCGTATGATCAAGGCCGGTCAGCCGCTCGGTTCATTCTACGGCTTTATGTACGACGGTGTATATCTGAATCAGGACGAGACCATTGCTCGCGATGCCAAGGGTAATAAGATTTATACGTATGATGCTGCCGGTAATCGTATGCCTGTGCAGACTACATTCAACTATCCTTCTGTAGCTTACGAATTCCAACCGGGTGATGCCCGTTATGTGGATGTGAACCACGACGGAAACATCGATGCACAGGATGTGGTGTACTTGGGTAACTCCATGCCGCTCCTTACCGGAGGTTTCGGTTTCAACCTGAAGTACAAGGCTTGGTCACTCAGTACCTTCTTCAACTTCCGCTATGGCAACGATGTAGTGAACATGGCCAAGTTGAACATGGAGAAGATGAGTGGATTTGACAACCAGAGTAAGGCTGTGCTCCGTCGCTGGAGACACCCCTACGACGATGCCAGTCAGGCTCCCAAGGATCTGTTGCCGCGTGCCGTATATGGCCAGCACTACAACTACTTGGCTTCTGACCGCTTTGTGGAGGATGGCTCGTTTGTCCGTTTCAAGCAGTTGACCGTGAAATATACCGTGCCTCGCGAGAAGTTGCAGAACTTCTTCATCTCCGATGCTTCGGTGTATGTAACAGCCCAGAACCTCTTCTGCTGGACAAAATATACCGGTATGGACCCTGAAGTCAGCGTAGGCAATCCGTTTAATTCGGGTTATGACCATGCTGCCAGTCCTCGTTCAAAAGAATACTGGATGGGTATCAACTTGAGCTTCTAATAATAACGTAGATTAAGAATATGAAAAAGAATAAATTCATTATAGGCTTGCTTATTGCAGCCCAGACGGTGGGTTTCAGCTCATGTTCCGATTGGTTGGAACTTTCACCCGAGAATACCATCCCCTTGTCGGAGTATTGGAAATCCAAGGAGGATGTGCAATCGGCCTTGACCGGTTGCTACATGTCGTTGCGCTCGAACAGCAACTATATGTTGCTTTGGGGCGAAATCCGTGCAGACATGTTGATGCCGAACAAATTGGATAACGATTGGAACTTGATTCGTCGTGGTGAGGTAGCCTCTTCCAATAAGTTCTGTAACTGGAACGGTTTTTACACCTGTATCAACAACTGTAACCTGTTGTTGGACAATTCTGTAAAAGCCCACGAAAACGATGAGTCATTTACTGAAGCCCTGTTGCACGAGTATCAGGCACAGGCCTTTGCCATCCGTTCGCTCTGCTACTTCAACCTGGTGCGTACATTCGGTGATGTACCCTTCCCCCGTACTGGGTATATCAACAATGCACAGGAGTTGTCTATGGCCAAGACTTCAGGAACTGAAATCTTGACCCAAGTGGCAGCAGACTTGCAGCAGGTTGTGGACGATTTCTGGATTCCTACACGCTATTCACTCACCGATGCGGCACAGAACAAGGGATACATGACCCGCTATGCCGCACAGGCTTTGTTGGCCGACATCTACTTGTGGTTGGAGAGATACCAGGAGTGTGCTGACATCTGCCTCGAGATTATCAACAGCGGACAGTATGCACTGATGCCTATTGACAAAGCGTTTGATGTGACAACTGAGGGCGATACCGTATTCTATGCCGCTCCGTTCAGCGTGGGCGAGTACTTTGATGCCGTATACGTAGAGGGTAACTCTGTAGAGAGCATCTTTGAATTGCAGTTCGACCGCGAGAACTTGAACAGCTTCTACAACACCTTTGTAAGCGGAACTTGTACCATGGTGCCCAACACCGAGCACTTGGTGGATTACTTCCTGCCGACTGAGACAGAAGGTTTTGAACGTACTTGGGTAGATGCCCGCGAAAGCATGTCTTCCAAGATGGGTACAGCTTGGAAATGGGCTGCTCCTAACTACGACGCAACCACTACCCGCTCTTCTGCCGATATGGAGAACAACCACATCATCTACCGCTTGGCTCAAGTGTATCTGATGCGTGCTGAGGCTCTTTGCCAATTGGGTATTGCACAGAACAGCCAGGAACTGTTGGCCGAGGCATTGGCTTTGGTTGAGGTAATCCGCGAGCGTGCAGGTGCTACCGAAACTACTGCGTTGGAGGTGACTGGCGAAATTGACGGTAAGGCTCTCGAAGCCCATATTCTGGAAGAAGAGGCCCGCGAATTCATGTACGAAGGCAAACGTTGGTTCGACGTGATACGTAATGCCAAGCGTAACAACTATGCTAATGCTAATTATCTGACACAGATTGTCCCTTATAGCGTGATTACGGATAAGTCATTCAGTGTACAGGTGAAGTACAAGGATCCTAACAGTTGGTATATGCCTTTGCCCGAAAGCAATATCAAGACAAACTCACTGTTGAAACAGAATCCTTTCTATGATACAGAAAAGAAGTAACCAACTATAAATACAATGAACTATATGAAAAATATGTGGAATAAAATAATGGCGAAAAGTACCGTAGCCTTGATGGCATTGGCTGCGGTATGGACGGTAAGCTGTCAGGATTCACTCGATGGTGTATATCCTAATGAGTCCAAGCCCTCAATTTATGAGTATATCAGTGGCAATGCAGAGTTGACACAATTCAAGGCATTGATTGATAAAGCCGATTTTTATGGTGTGGCACAAGCATACGGTACCTATACCTGCTTTGCTCCGAACAACGATGCCGTGTTGGCTTATCTGTTGGAAAACTATGCCGGCAAGCCCGTGGATTCGTTGACTCGCGAAGAGGCTGATGCAATGGTACGCTACCACTTTGTGGCTGATACCTTGGCTACTTCGGACTTCAACGAAACACGTTTGAATGCCGTGAATATGATGAAGCAGTACTTGCAGACACAAACAACGATGGACTCGTTGGACAATGTGATTGTGACTGTAAACCGTACCGCAACCATCGTGGATGGCAACAACCGCATGAACAACGGTTATGTACATGTGATTGACGGATTCCTCAGCCGCCCTGCAAAGACTGTAGCTCAGTCTCTCAAGGAACTGCCCGAAGAGTATTCAATCATGAAGCAGATTTTAGCCGACATCGAAGCAAAGTATAAGTTGCCTAACAGCAAGGGTATCGACAGTGTGATGAACGGACAGACAATCCCCTTGAGCGTGTCATGCTTCTACAATGCAGCTGTTGACACAGCCTACACATCCTTCTTGGCTGAAACCGACGAGGCGTTGGAGAATGCCGGCATCCTGAACTTGGATTCGTTGATTAACCGCTTGGTGGAGAACGACCTTCAGAAGGCTTACACCCACTC
>JAFWYQ010000133.1 GCA_017517605.1 Bacteroidaceae bacterium | reverse complement strand
TCTCTTCCTAAGCGAGGGAAGGGGTGATTTTCCGCTAACAAAGATATTGATACTTGCAAGAACTTTTGTGTTAAAACCCGTTAAATCGTTTTTTGAGCCTTAAAATTGTATGATTTTCATACACTTTTTTTGGAGAGGGATGGATTTTTAGCTGTTTTAAGGGAAAAATCAGGTAGAAGAGGCACAAAAAAGCTAATGTCAGGAAGCATCTGTGAACGCAAGCTGTAGGGGCATCCCCTTGTGGGTGCCCACACACATAAGGCATCGCAAAACCATAATGGGCAACCACGAGGGATTGCCCCTACGGTGGACGTATGCCTTGAACCATCTCTTCACCATTGAGTGCTGAGTTATGTCTTGAGTGCTTAAACTTTGAACTTTAAACCTAAAATCTATATTTTCAGTGGGCATCCGTTTTGTCCGTTTCATCCGCGTGCCATCCCTTATCAATTACAACACGGTAAAATGTGGATGAAAGCCCATAGATAAGGAAGGCGGAGAGGAATCCGGCAATGGCATCAATCAGGTAATGTGCCTGGATATAGACGGTAGCGCCACACAGGAGGAGGTAGAAGGGCAAGAGGCCGAACATCAAGCGGCGGTTGGCCTTCCAAGCCAATATCATCAGGATGGTGGAAATGCCCACGTGGGAACTGGGGAAGGCTGCGGTGGGACGCTCGCCAGCGGCTTGTGCCCCCTCCACCAAGCGAAAGAAGAGACCATCAATGGCATCGGGGTTGGGCAACAGTTCGGAGTGGTGCAGGAAGTAGTCGCCCACGTTGGGGAAGAAGCCCATGGCTGCCTGCTCCAAGCCGATGGCATTGAAGTAGAACTGGGGACCCGTGACGGGCAGGAATATATATATAAGGTAATAAGCAAAGAAGGAACAGAGGACAACGAAAGCTGTCTTCATAAACCCTGCATAGCGGGCAAAGAAGTAGTAGAGCACCACAATGAATATCATGGGATAATAGGCCCAATAGCCCATATTGAACGCCTCGCTCCACCACACCGTGTGGCACGTCTGGCTGAAGAGGAGGGCGGGCTGGCAACCAAAGAGACTCTGCTCCCACTCGGCAAACAGGTGGTCGAGGTTGGGAAACAGACGGTTAAACTCGTACGTGTCGGGGTACCAATAGGCCAACAGACCCAATTGCGCCACCACGCGCACAAAGGTGGTGAGCCTACAGGGACGCCATTGATAGAGCAGGTAGCAAAGGGCCGTCATCCCCACAATACCCATGCGCTCCATCAGCTGCGCACCGGGGTCCATCAGTTGCATGTAGAAGTAAGCTATCAACACCGTGGTAAGGACGTTGTACGCCAAGCTGATTTTCTCGATGGGGAAAAGCCCCTTTGCCCTCTCGACAGGGGCGGTAAGTGTATGTATCAAAGCCATTTTTCTTGTTTGTACCACGCAATGGTCTCCTGCACACCGCGCTCCAGGTCGTACTGGGGTGTCCATCCCAACTCTTCCTTCAGGGGAGCAATGTCGCATTGCCAGTTGCGTTGTTTCATAATCTGGTATTTATCTTTGTTCAGTGTGCAGGTCTTACCTATGAGGGAGGCTCCCCACCCTGCCGTGTAGGAGATGAGTTTCAACAGCCACAGGGGGCTTTTGATATGCAACACCCACGGGTTGCCCAACTCGCGCTGGATAAGGTCGCTGAAGGCGCGGCTCTCGTAGATGCCCCCATCGCTCACGAAGTAGGCCCGATTGGATATGCCCTTCTCCACTGCCCGATAAATGGCACTGGCGAGGTCCTTCACATAGATGAAGGTAATCTCCTGCCGACGGAAGCCGACGGAGAAGTCGGTGTGTCCCTGAATGCTCTTGGCCATCAGGAAGTAGTCCTTCTCCCTTGGGCCATAGACACCCGTGGGACGGAAGATGACGGTGGGCAACCGGTCGCCCAAGCTCTGCAGATACTGCTCGGCACGTAGTTTGCTCCGCCCGTATGCCGTATTGGGTTGCGGCGTATCGTGTTCGGTAATGGGAGCATAGAGGTAAGGCGAACCGTGAGGGAAGTCGGTATGTGCCACCTCCTCGCGGACAGGGCCAAAGATGCTGAGCGAACTGAGATAGACAAACTGACGGGGCGCGATGCCTGCCTGCATCAAGCCCTCTGCCAAGTGGCGGGTATAGAGGTGGTTGTTCAGCTCAAAATCCTCCTCGCGCGGACACTTGGTGACACCTGCACAATGGATGACCACCTCCCACCCTGCATGTTCTTGCTTGTGAAAGGCCAATTGCTCTGCCAACCGCTCAGGATTGGAAAAGTCCAGTTCGGCAAACTTCAACCGCGTATCCTGCAAGTATCGTCGGCTACTGCTACGGCGCACGCCGGCCCACACCTCGTGCTCCTGCCGAAGTCCCTCTTCACATAAAAAACTGCCAATAAAACCGCTGGCTCCGGTGACTAATATTTTCATGTTTTCCTCATTTCAAGCCGCGAAGATACAATTTTTATAAATAACTGTCAAAAAAACATCCAACCAAGCGAATATTTTGTTTCCTTTGTAGAAAAATAAAGGATAAGTGACGAGCTACGAGCTACGAGTGACAAGTCCATACGGCACAAACTCGCCACTAAAAATACACACTCATGGGAAAGATAGAAAAAAGATCGGGCAAGCGCCTCAACAAAAAGGCGATGACAGAGTTGCTGATAGAGTTGTTCCAACAGAACCCTGATTGGGAGTTTACAACCAAACGGATATTTGCCGACTTGGGACTGAAGACGCATCCACTGAAGATGCTCTGCCTGGATGTGCTCTCGGACTTGCTCTTCGACGAATATGTCCGCGAGGTGTCGCGCGGAAAGTTTGTCTTGTGTGACTTCGGACAGACGTTGGAGGGTGTCTTCCAACGCAAGCCCAGCGGACGAAATAGTTTCGTGCCCGATGATGGAAGCGAGCCGGTGACCATTGCCGAACGCAACTCGGGCCATGCGCTCGACGGCGACCGCGTGAAGGTGGTATTGTTTGCCAAACGGCGCGGATTCAACAAGGAGGGCGAGGTGGTGGAAATCATCGAACGGGTGAACGACACCTTTGTGGGCACCCTGCGTGTAGAGAAGAGTTATGCTTTCCTGTTGACCGAAACACGTACACTCGATCACGACATATTCATTCCCAAAAGCAAACTGAAGAACGGAAAGGACGGTGACAAGGCCGTAGTGAAAATTGTGGATTGGCCTGCAGATTCGCGCAACCCCATCGGACAGGTTATCGACATATTGGGACGCACGGGCGAGAACAATGCAGAAATGCACGCCATCCTGGCCGAATACGGATTGCCCTACAAATACCCCGAAGCGGTGGAGCGTGCGGCCGACATGATACCCGACGAGATTCCTGCCCACGAGATTGCCCGTCGCGAGGATTTCCGCGGAGTGCCCACCTTCACCATCGACCCCGTGGATGCCAAGGACTTCGACGATGCACTCAGCATACGCCCCCTGAAGGAGGGATTGTGGGAAGTGGGTGTGCACATTGCCGACGTGACCTACTATGTACCCGAGGGAGGCATCATCGACAAAGAGGCTTACCGCCGCGCCACCTCCGTCTATCTGGTTGACCGCACCATCCCCATGTTGCCCGAACGACTCTGCAACCAGCTCTGCTCGCTCCGTCCCGACGAGGACAAGTTGGCTTATTCGGTCATCTTCCATATAAACGACAAGGCCGAGGTAAAGAACTACCGCATAGCACACACCATCATCCGCAGCCAACGACGCTTTACCTACGAGGAGGCACAGGAGATTATAGAAGGAGGACCCCACCCCAGCCTTCCCCAAGGGGAAGGAGTAAAAACCTCGGACTCCAACATCTTACGCCCCTCCCTTCCGGACGGGAAGGGTCCGTCTTTCAAGGATGAAATTATCACCCTCAACCGATTGGCCCAACGCCTTACCGAAAAGCGGTTTGCCGCCGGTGCCATCAATTTCGACCGTGTGGAGGTGCGCTTCAACATCGACGAGAACGGCAAGCCATTGAGCGTATATTTCAAAGAGTCAAAAGAGGCCAACAAACTCATCGAAGAGTTTATGCTGTTGGCCAACCGCACCGTAGCCGAGGATATAGGCAAAGTGCCCCGTAACAAAAAGGCCAAGGTATTCCCCTATCGTATACACGACCTGCCCGACCCCGAAAAATTGGACAATCTGAGACAATTCATTGCCCGGTTTGGCTATAAATTGCGCGGTGGCGGAGGCACCAAAGCCGAGGTGAGCAAGGGCATCAACAAACTGCTTGCCGAAGTGAACGGAAAAGCCGAACAAAACCTGATAGAGACCATCTCATTAAAGGCTATGCAGAAGGCCAAGTACAGCACACACAACATCGGACACTACGGACTGGCTTTCGATTATTACACCCACTTCACTTCGCCCATCCGCCGCTACCCGGACATGATGGTGCACCGCCTGCTCACCCGCTACTTGGATGGCGGACGTACCGTGCAACAACAGAAGTACGAGGAGATGTGCGAACACTCCTCATCCATGGAGCAACTGGCCGCCAGTGCCGAGCGTAGCAGCATCAAGTACAAGCAGGTGGAATTCATGAGCGAGCACATCGGACGTGTGTTCGATGGTGTGGTCAGCGGAGTGACCGACTGGGGACTCTACGTAGAGATTGAAGAGAACAAATGCGAAGGCATGATACCCATGCGCGACTTGGGCGACGACTTCTATGAGTTCGACGAGCGGAACTATTGCCTCATCGGACGCCGTACACACCACCGCATCAGTCTTGGCGACAAGATGAAAATACGTGTGGCCAGTGCCAACTTGGAGAAAAAACAGCTCAACTTTACTCCTGCCGATGACAACGCCCGCTCTTACGGCCCACGAGGGAAAAACCGCCCATTACGTGGCGAAATACCCGACTTCAGCGAGGAAGGGTGGCAATAAAGGAGAAACTTCATTTTGATGTACTCTCATACTCACTGGGCAGTACACCAAAATGTTTCTTGAATAATTGGGTAAAATAACTGGGAGTGCTGAAACCTACGGTGTAGGCCACTTCGTTGACATTCAACCGGCCTTGCTTCAACAACTCGGCGGCACGGTTCAAACGATGTATACGTACCAGTTCCGTAGGAGTCTGCCCACTGATAGTTTTCATCTTACGATGCAAACTGGCACGGCTCATAGCCATATCGCTACTGAGGTCTTCTACTGAATAATCTGCATTTGCCAAATTCTTTTCTATCAGTTCTTTCACCTGTTGCATGAAGCGTTCCTCTTCGGTGGGTACGCGGTCCACTGAAGCCGTATCATCATACTGTTGCATAGCGACACGTCGTTTCTGGCACTCGATACTCCGACGCAGACGGACGATTCCCCAAGCAATCAGCACGCACGCTATCAAAAAATAGAAGAACCGTGCCCACATGCTGAAATACCATGGCCAAGGACGACGGACATTCATCTCCAGCGAATTGGTTCCCCATACGCCTTCAGGAGTCGTAGCACGCACCTCTATCTGATGATTACCCCGTTTCAAATCGGTCAAATGAATCGTATTCTCACCCTCGGCAAGCAATACCCACCTGTTTTGTCCCCTATAACGCCAGGCCATACGCACTTGTGATGCGCCGGAAGGCATAAGGGTGGAAAAGAAGAGTTGCACATCGCTATCGGAGGCATCAAGCCGGAATTCCGATACCTTCTTATCCACAAAAGGAACCATGCTACGAACATCACCCGTACACACAGCAATAAGGCGTAAAGGAACTTCTACTTCAGCGGAGGCCAAACATGTAGAATCGAACACGGATATACCGTTAGTGCCACCGACATACATATCTCCTGATTTACTCCGATGAAGACTCCACAAGGATTCCATTTCCAACAGGGAAGATGTTGCACTTACAAAGCGGGGCATTTCATCCTTTTTATGCGGATTATAGACAATCAACTGATTGCTATAAAGCAACCAAAGACAATTGTGAACATCGAAATGTATATCAACGACGGTTTCGCCTGTCAATCCTAACTCATAGGTAAAAGGTATAAACTCGTCTTTTGCAGAATCAAACAGACAGACACTGCCTTGTTGGGTGACTCCCCACACTTCGCCCGTCTGCGAATGGGTCAGACGCGAAAAATCTTCGTGCAAAGTAAATGTCTGTACTTTTCCATTCAACGCAATGCGAAACATCTTCCGTCCTTCGGTAATGGCGTACACACGTCCTTGCTTATCTGACGCGATGGAGAGGACAAGCCCTTGTACCCCATCCACAGGCAACAAGGTAGCAGAAACAGCATCATAGGACATCAACCGTTTGTTGGTACCTAACCAGAAACGACCGGTTTCATCTTCATAGAAGGTGCGCACCCTTTCATCGTCAGATAGTGAATAGGTGAACATGCGTTCGGTTTTCACCTGACCGTTCTCCATATAAAAACGCACCAAATCGTCGTATTTGCGCACGGCATAAATTCCTGATTGAGAACGCGCTTGTTGTACAGCTATAATTTTGTCAGAATTTGGCAAACGGGTCAGTTTCCCGTCCGACATCCGCCAATAGTTGTATTTACGTGTAAATCCATCCTGCAACCAGCATCCCTCATCCTCAGCTATCAAAATTACCGGTATGGCTTTACCCATGTACCGCAAGCCTGATACAAAAACATCCTGCTTATTCACCGTCAGTACATCGGAATTTAATCCCGTCAACCACAAACGGTCATCAGTATCCACCTTCACGTGCACATACTCCTGATTCACTCCACAAGGTATCAGACTATCAGCCTCATCCCCCACTATCCGTCTCAATGAGTCGGCCATTGTTACCTCAAACAGTTGCAAACGTCCGCCTTCCTGCAATCCGCATAAATATTGACCATCCATCCAAGGATATAAACTCGACAATTTGCGCTCCAACACAGGAGAAGCACGGCGCGTCTCCCCTTGCCATACAAAGCGGCTCAAAGTATCCGTTTGCGGAGTGTAACGGACAATACCTCTTTCCCACACCGACACCCAATAGGAACCCGTCCTACGGTCTTCAATCATGTAAGCAGGGTGTTCAGCAAAGGGCCAGCCGATTGTTTGGAAACTGTCTCGCACAGCATCATACCGCGCCAATCCTTCGCGCCAAAGGATGCGCCAAATATCGCCACGACTATCCTCGTAGAGTTGCTGTACCTTATGCGAAATGGGGTATCGGGCAACCAAATGGGCACAAGAGTCGTATCGCAGAAGATGCTCGTTGGTCGACAACCATAATTGTCCGTCGCTCATCACATTGATGGTATTCACCACATGATCCACCACTTCAACATCAAGCACAGGAGCAAGTTCATACGTCCGTTTATCCAACATATAAGCACCCCGACGTGTACCTATCCAAATACGTCCCTGTGCATCTTCGGCCACACAGGTGGTGTGGTTGCTCTTCATCAAATTAGGACGATGAATATCCGCTCTATAACATGTTGTTTGATAACCATCGTCTTGATAAAGGCCACCATCGGTAACATACCATAAGAATCCTTCGCTATCGACAAATACCTCTTTAATATCCTTTGGCAAACGCCCATCGACCGATAACGACGACACCTCCATTTGTGCCGTAGCTACCAATGTCCACATCAGCATTCCAAAGAAAATCAATAAGGATATTCGCTTTTTCATTTCACACCTTTCCGGTTAATAAACAAAGCAAAGATAGTGCAAAACTGAGAGAAGGCAAAAAAAAACGTTTAATTTTAACCCAAATCGGCCATTAAACCGTTGATTCTACCTTTTCAAGTAGAAATTAGGGAGATAAAGGCAGATAGTTTTGCTATACGTTTATTGACAAAAATCCACCACTACAGGAAGGTGGTCGCTGAATCCGCCAAGATAGCGGGGGCCGATGTAAGTGCGCAGAGGGATGGAAATGCCAAACTTCTCGTCGGTAGTGAGCAAAAAAGGCAGATTGGCAATACGCGCCAAGGTTGGCTTTGTGTGCAACGAGGCGGAGGAATCAAGCAACGAAGGGTTGACAAGCAAGTGGTCAATCACCTCCCACCGACCTTGGTAAGCGTATGTGCCGGGATGCTTGTCGGCATTCAGGGGGATTAAGTGATGCTTGAATGGCCTTGAAGCTTCACTCAATGGCTCTATGTCCATGGCTTTACCTACGGGTGTGTCTATAAGGGCATCGTTGAAGTCGCCCATGGCAATAATCTTCGCCTCTTTTCTGATTGCACTGACAGAATCGATGGCTTGACGAAGCACCTGTGCAGCCTTTATCCGAAAAGGGCGGCTCGACCGTTCGCCTCCGCGCCGCGAGGGGAAATGGCAAAGGAAAAGGTCTATTGTATCGACGGGCGACACCAATCCTGTGACGTGCAGGATGTCGCGCGTAGGTCTGTCTCCGCCACGAACAGGGATACAACGATGCATCAATGGACGAAAACGACCGGTCAGGTAGAGCAAAGCCACGTCGATGCCTCGTTCGTCGGGCGAATGGGTGACAATGTACTGGTATCCAGCCGTGCGGAGGGGCGAACGATGGGTGAGGTCGGTCAACACAGAGTCGCCCTCCACCTCACACAAACCAATCAAGTCGGGCAAACGACGATCGCCCACGGCGGCTATCACACGTGCAAGATTCCTCTGTTTCCTCCAATATCGGGTGTGTGTCCATTGGTTTTCGCCAGTAGGGAGGAACTCCTCATCATTTTTCTCGGGATTATCCTCACAATCAAAGAGATTCTCCACGTTGTACCACATGACGCGCAAGGTGTCAGATGCCTCTTGCGCCAAGGAAATAGTAGGGAGAAAGAGGAGAAAGAGGAATATTGCTGTTATTCTTTTAGACGTAAATAAAAAACTCAACTTTCGCAAATAGGATTTAGGAAGATAAAGGGAGATAGAAGGAGATAAAGGGAGATAAAGGCCGAAAGTTTTGCTATACATTTGGCATTTATCTCTCCAAAGAGCGAAGCGATATCTCCCTTTGTCTCCCTTTGTCTCCATAATTCAATCCTGAAAATAGATACGCTTCACACGGTTGCTCACGCTGGTGAGTATTTCGTAAGGGATGGTTTCAAGCGTGTCGCTCAGCACCGTGACGGGCAATCCGTCGCCAAAGATAATGGCCGTGTCGCCTTCGTGGCAATCAATGTCCGTCACGTCAATCATGCAGACATCCATGCAGATGTTTCCTACGTATGGGGCACGCTGGCCGTTCACAAGGCAATAGCAGCGCCCGTTGCCCAAGCGACGGTTCAATCCATCCGCATATCCAATAGGTAGGGCAGCAATGCGCGAAGGACGGATGAGTTCGCCACGTCGGCTATATCCCACCGTCTCGTCAACAGGCACATCGTGTATCTGTAGGATAGTGGTTTTCAATGTACTTACATTATGCATGATGCGGTTATCGATAGGACTTACACCATAAAGGCCAAGGCCAAGGCGCACCATTTCCATCTGTCGTTCAGGGAAGCGTTCGATACCTGCCGAATTGCAGATGTGGCGAAGTATCTTGTGTGAGAAAGCCGCTTGCAAGGTGTCGGATGCCACGCGGAAGCGTTCGGATTGAACTTGGCTGAAGGTGTCAAACCCTTCGCTATCGCTTCCTACAAAGTGCGAGAATACAGAACGGGGGATGACGGAAGTCTGTCCCTTCAATCGTTCGACGAGCAAAGGCACTTCGTCGGGAAGGAAACCCAATCGGTGCATACCTGTATCTATCTTCACGTGGATGGGGAAGTTGGTGATTCCCTCCTTCTCGGCCGACTTTACCAATTCGTCCAACAAATTGAAGCTATACACCTCCGGCTCAAGGCGATAGTCAAACATGGTCTTAAAGGCCGTCAATTCAGGATTCATGATGATGATGGGACACGTGATGCCTGCCTTACGGAGCTCCACTCCCTCGTCGGCCACAGCCACGGCGAGGTAATCCACCTGATGGTCTTGCAATGTCTTGGCAATCTCGTAAGAGCCTGCTCCGTATGCCGATGCCTTGACCATACATATCATCTTAGTGTCTGGTTTCAAGAGACTTCGGTAATAGTTGTAGTTGGCCACCAAGGCATTGAGGTCAATCTCGAGGATAGTCTCGTGCACCTTCAACTCCAGTTGTTCACACACGGTATCGAAGTGGAAGCGACGGGCACCTTTCACCAAAATCACCTCGTTACGAAGGGTGGCAAACTCTTCCGAAGCCAATAGCGACTCCGTGGAGGGGAAGAAGTGCTTCTCCATGGTAAAGAATTCGGCCGAAGCGGAAATCTCTTTACCCACACCGATAATCTTGTCTATCCCGCGACTCTCCACCAACTGAGCCACACGGCGGTAGAGGAACTTGGGAGTCTGTCCTGTCTGAAGGATGTCTGAAAGGATAAGTGTGCGCCGACGTCCCTTACGGTCGGGGCGACGAGCCATGAAGTCGAGTGCAATATCAAGGGAGGCCAAATCGCTATTATAGGTATCGTTGATGACGGTGCATCCGTGCCGTCCCTCCTTCACCTCCAGGCGCATGGCCACTGGCTCCAACAGGGGCATCCGCTCAGCAATCTCCTCGGGAGTCATCATCAGATAAAGGCATACGGCCAAGCAATTGAGTGAGTTTTCGATGGAGGCTTCATCAATGTAAGGGATACGGTATTCGCCATCGAACCCGATATAGCGATAGCGGATGCACGTGCCCGTATCGTCCTTGCTGATGGAGCGAATGTAAAGGGGCTTCTCGTCGTCCTCCACCGACCAGGCAATCTCCTTAGCCGTCAGCATCGACTTCGTGACACATTCGCAAAGCATTGGATTGTCGCCATTGTAGACAATTACATCACAATGTTTGAACAGAGCCAATTTCTCCATACATTTTTCTTGCAAGGAGTAGAAGTTCTCTTGATGGGCACCGCCAATGTTGGTGAGGATGCCTATAGTAGGGCGTATAATGCTTTGCAGAGTAGGCATTTCGTTCATTTCGGAGATACCTGCCTCGAAGATACCCAACTCCGTCTGCTCGTTCAGCATCCACACCGAAAGGGGGACACCTATCTGCGAATTGTAGCTACGTGGCGAACGGGTGATGCGCCGCGTGTCGCCAAGAAGTTGGTAGAGCCACTCCTTCACCACTGTCTTGCCATTGCTTCCCGTAATGCCGATGACGGGGATGGAGAATTGTGCGCGATGCGCTTCCACCAATTTCTGCAATGCTTTGAGAGGCGAGCGGGCCTGGATGAAGGTTGCCCCTTTCATCTCTTCATACCCATCAAGTGGCCAGCAATCTGCATCCACCACAAAGGCTTTCACCCCTCGGGCATAAAGGTCGCTGATGTAGCGATGGCCATCCCCGTGGCGGGTCTTCAATGCAAAGAAGAGTGTACCTTCGGGGAAACAGAGCGACCGGCTGTCCGTGAGGATATGTTCAATGACCAGTGCCTCGTCCCCAAAGATGGCACCATCCATAAGTTCTGCTATTTGTTTAATCGTGTACGGCATAGGTTCAATTCGTTTTCGGCGTCAAAGTTCGGATATTTTTCTTTAAGTTCGCATATTCTTAACTCTATTTGACTTAAAAACTGCTTATATTGCTCCGAATCGGGTCGGAAGGGACGATGGGCAAGACCTTCGCGAATTTTTTTCCATGCCTGCAAAAACTTTTTTGTCTGTAGGGGAAAAAAAACGTCCGCGAATATCCCCCAAATATGCTCCACGGCCAAAGGGGATGGATGCATCATGTCGTCGGCATAGAAACGGTAGTCGCGCAACTCGTCCATCATGATTTCGTAGGCAGGGAAATAGCTGCACTTGTCGGGCAATGCCTCCACCAACTTCTCGATGGCCAGCAGAAGGGTGGCTTTGCTCACCTGATTGGCATGAAGTCCATCACGCAAATGGCGGATAGGGCTGACGGTAAAGACAAAGTGTATATCAGGATTCACCTTTGCAATCTGCCCGACAAGAGCGATGTACTCCGCCACAATCTGCTCCACATCAAGCCGACGGCGCGTGAATGTTCGTTCGGGCAACTTGTGGCAATTACCCACAATGCGGTTTATCTCACGATGGTGATAAACGTATGCCGTACCAAAGGTAATGAGCACCACACGGGCTTTCCGAAGCATTTCACCACCCTTCAGCAAACGGAAGTTGATGCCCTCCACACAGGCTTTGCGCGAGTCAGCAGAAAAGTATCCGTGGTGCATCAAGCTGTGCCATTGTCCTTGGTATTCAATCAATTCGGGCGAGGATTCTTCATACCTCCGTCCGTCCAACATCCGATGGATGGCCTCAGCGATACTCAAAGGGTTATAGAGTATGCCGAAGGGATTGATGTCGCACGTGAATTTATTTTCAGCAAGCCGTGCACCTATGCTTTCCGCGAAACACGAACCCATGAGCAAAAGTGGGCAATCGTGGGTGATTTCCACCTTGCTTTGGGGCACTTCTATGGGGGTAATAAAGCCTTTATACATGGTAATGAGTGAAATTTTCTCTGCAAATGTAAGCATATTAAGGTTATTTTGCTACATTTGCACGATTATTTGTAGCAAAAATGAGCGAGAATACTGAATATAACCTGTTGAAAAGCATCCAGACACCGGATGATTTGAAGCATCTGAAGCCCGAACAATTGCCCGATGTGTGCAACGAACTCAGGCAAAACATCATCGACGAAGTGTCGCAAAATCCCGGCCACTTCGGTTCGAGCTTAGGCGTGGTAGAATTGACCGTCGCCCTGCATTATGTGTTCAACACTCCCTACGACCGCATCGTGTGGGATGTGGGACATCAAGCCTACGGACACAAAATCCTGACAGGCCGACGCGAAGCCTTCTGCACCAACCGCAAGTTGGGCGGCATACGCCCCTTCCCTTCACCCGAAGAGAGCGAATACGATGCCTTCATCTGCGGACACGCAAGCAACTCCATCTCCGCTGCCTTGGGTATGGCCGTAGCTGCTACGGAGAAGGGCGAAAAAGATCGTCGTGTAGTAGCCGTCATCGGCGACGGTTCGATGAGTGGCGGTCTGGCTTTCGAGGGATTGAACAACGTATCTTCCACCCCCAACAATCTGCTTATCATCCTCAACGACAACAATATGGCCATCGACCGTAGCGTGGGTGGCATGAAGCAATACTTAGTAGAGCTGAATACCTCCAGATGGTATAACCTGTGGCGCTACCGCATTTCGCAGAAGTTCATGGAGTGGGGATGGCTGACCAATAATATGAAAAAACGTATCCTCCGCTTCAACAACAGCCTCAAGTCGCTCTTCAGCAACCAGCAGAATGTGTTCGAGGGAATGGACATCCGCTACTTCGGCCCCGTGGATGGCCACAATGTGAAGAACCTCGTACAGGTACTGCGCGCCATCAAGGATATGGAAGGTCCCAAACTCCTGCACATACACACCACCAAAGGCAAGGGCTTTGCACCAGCCGAACAGGCGGCTACCGTATGGCACGCACCCGGCATCTTCGACAAGGAGACGGGCGAGCGCATCGTCACCGACACCGAGGGTGTTCCTCCCCTCTTCCAAGATGTTTTCGGACGCACCTTGCTCGAACTGGCCGAAAAGAACGAACGCATCATGGGTGTGACTCCCGCTATGCCTACAGGATGTTCGATGAACATTTTGATGAAGGCCATGCCTAACCGTACCTTCGACGTGGGCATTGCCGAGGGACATGCCGTCACCTTCTCGGCCGGATTGGCCAAGGATGGCTTGCAACCCTTCTGCAACATCTACTCTTCGTTCATGCAACGTGCCTACGACAACATCATCCACGACGTTGCCATACTGAAGTTGCCCGTGGTGCTTTGTCTCGATCGCGCCGGTCTTGTAGGCGAGGATGGCCCCACACATCATGGAGCCTTCGACTTGGCTTACCTCCGTCCAGTACCTAACCTCACCATTGCCTCTCCCATGGACGAGCACGAATTGCGCCGTCTGATGTACACCGCCCAATTGCCCGACAAGGGTCCCTTTGCCATCCGCTATCCGCGTGGCCGTGGTGTGTTGGTCGACTGGCAATGTCCCCTCGAGGAAGTACCTGTAGGCAAAGGACGCCGCTTGAAGGAGGGAAAGGATATAGCTGTACTTACCTTAGGTCCTATAGGGAACACTGCCGCAAAAGCCATCGACCGCTTTAAACAAGAGACAGGACAAAGTGTTGCACATTACGACCTCCGTTTCCTCAAACCCTTGGACGAGGCATTGCTTCACGAGGTAGGAAAGAACTTCACCCGCATCGTCACCGTAGAGGATGGTGTGCGCAAAGGCGGCATGGGTTCAGCCATATTGGAGTTCATGGCCGACAATGGCTACACGCCACATGTGTCGCGCATCGGTATCCCCGACGGCTTTGTAGAGCATGGCACTGTAAAGCAGCTCTACCACCTGTGTGGCATGGACGAAGAGGGAATTATGAAGGCGTTAAGACCCTCCCCCTGCCCCTCCCTGAATGGAGGGGAGTGAAATGCGACACGCATCATCTAATTAAGGGAGGTTCTATAAATTAGCTTGTGAGGATTTGCTTCGGATTTTTGAGGATTTTTCTTATTATCTGCGAAGATGCGTAGCGGGCTACGTATCAAGAAGATGAGAAGAAAAAGGCAAAAAAGACAAGCAAAGCATCCAAGCAGAGAACCAACCTGAATAAACGTAGAAACTAATTTATAGAACCTCCCTTAAGTAGAAAATAGGATTGAAATAAGGAGATTATAGGTAACACAATGTTGAACATATAATGTTTAGGACATTCTACTCCCCTCCATTCAGGGAGGGGCAGGGGGAGGGTCCATTACGGAATAACATAGATGAAAATAATCATTGCCGGAGCTGGCGAGGTGGGAACCCACTTGGCCAAACTCCTTTCCAGAGAACGACAGGACATCATACTGATGGACGAGAGCGAAGATCGGTTAAGCAAGTTGGATAGCGACTTTGACTTGATGACCGTAGTGGCCTCTCCCACATCCATTGCCAAACTGAAGGAAGCAGGTGTGGCCAATGCCGACCTGTTCATTGCCGTCACTCCCGACGAAAGCCGCAACATGACCGCCTGCATGATTGCCCACAACTTGGGTGCCCGCAAGACGGTAGCACGTATCGACAACTACGAGTACCTGCTTCCCAAACACCAAGAGTTTTGGAAGCAAATGGGTGTGGATTCCCTTATCTTCCCCGAAATGTTGGCCGCCAAAGAGATTGTGGATGCCGTAAAGATTAGTTGGATACGCCAATGGTGGGAAGTGAAAGGCGGTGCCCTCGTTCTCCTCGGTGTAAAACTGCGCAAAGGTTGCGAATTGCTTGATATTCCTTTCTGCAAACTGGGTGGACCCGACATTCCTTATCACGTGGTGGCCATCAAACGAGGCAACGACACCATAATCCCTCATGGTAACGATTCGATTCGCGAGAACGACATTGTCTACTTCATGACGACCAAAAAACACATTCCTTACATCCGCAAGATCACCAATAAGGAGCAATACCCCGATGTGCGCAACGTGATGATTATGGGTGGTGGACGCATTGCCGTGCGCGCGGCCAACATCATCCCCGACAACATGGATTTGACCATCATCGAAAGCGACCGCCACCGATGCAACCGCGTGACGGAATTGGTGGACAACCGCGTGATGGTGATTCACGGCGACGGACGCGACCTCAACCTCTTAAAAGAAGAAGGATTGGAAGCCAACGATGCCTTTGTGGCACTGACCGAAAACTCTGAAACAAACATCTTGGCGTGCTTGGCGGCCAAACGCATGGGTGTAAACAAGACGGTGGCCAAGATTGAAAACCTCGACTACATAGACATGGCCGAAAGCCTCGATATCGGCACTATCGTCAACAAGAAACTGATTGCCGCCAGCCACATCTACCAGATGATGCTGGATGCCGACGTGAGCAATGTCAAGTGCCTTACCCTTGCCAATGCCGATGTAGCCGAATTTACCGTACAGGAAGGCGCACCCGTCACCCGCAAGCCCGTAAAGGACTTGGGACTTCCCAAAGGTGTATCGTTAGGTGGACTTATCCGCGACGAAGAGGGTATGCTTATCACCGGTAACACCCTCATCCAACCAGGCGACCACGTAGTAGTCTTCTGCTCGGGAGTAATGATTAAGAAGATTGAAAAGTACTTTTAATTTGATTAAGGAGATAAAAGGAAATAAAAGCCAAATGTTTTACCCGTAGGGGCAGACCTATGTGTCTGCCCAAATGAAATTGGCAACCTACAACGGGCGAACACATAGGTTCGCCCCTACAGTAAGCATGATAGCAAAACATTTGGTCAAAGAGCGAAGCGACTATATTTATATACAACCCAATAATATGATCAACAAAAAGAGAATCTGTTTCATCCTCGGCACGCTGCTTTATATCGAAGCCCTGTTGATGGCACTTTGTTCGGGATTCGGATTTTATCATCACGAATCGGACAAGGAGGCTTTCCTCATCTCCGCAGGTATCGCCATCATAGTAGGTGCAATGCTCAACTTTATAGGGCGTGGTGCTGACCGCAGATTCAGCCGTCGCGACGGGTATGTCATCGTCTCCGTGTCGTGGATTGTCTTCTCACTCATCGGCATGTTGCCCTATCTGTTGAGTGGGCACATCTCCTCCGTCACCGATGCATTCTTTGAGACCATGTCCGGCTTCACCACTACCGGTGCATCCATCCTGACCGACATCGAAGCCCTTCCTCACGGTCTGCTCTTCTGGCGCAGCATGACACAATGGATTGGCGGTTTGGGAATCATCTTCTTCACCCTGGCCGTGTTGCCTGTGTTCGGGGTGGGCGGTGTACAGCTGTTTGCCGCCGAAGCCACAGGACCGCGTCACAACAAGGTACACCCACGCATCGAGGTCACGGCCAAATGGATTTGGAGCATCTATCTCGGACTTACCCTCGTGTGTGCCGCCTGTTATGTGGCAGGAGATATGGAGTGGTTCGACAGCATCTGCCACGCCATGTGTACCACCTCCACGGGTGGATTCTCTACCCGCAATGCCAGCATCGGAGCATTCGGCTCGGCCTATATCGAATACATCACCATCCTTTTCATGTTCCTTTCGGGTATCAACTTCACCCTGCTTTTCTATACCTTCTTCAAAGGGCGTGTAAAGAGGCTTTTCACCGACACCGAATTCCGTTGGTACATAGGGATTGTCCTCTCCTTTACCCTTGTAATAACTGTCGGTTTAATCATTTCGCGTGGCGGACATATTGAAGAGTCCTTCCGCGAAGCCCTTTTTCAAGTGGTTTCGGTACAGACAACCACGGGATTCATCTCGGCCGACTACATGTTGTGGCCTCCTCTTTTGTGGTTCCTGTTGTCTATGCTCATGTATTTCGGTGCCTGCGCCGGCTCCACCAGCGGTGCCATCAAGTGTGTGCGCATAGCCATGCTCCTGAAGGTGGCACGCAACGAGTTCCTCCGCATTGTGCACCCCAATGCCATCATCCCCCTACGTGTCAGTGGAAACGTGATACACTCCAAGGCCAAAATTACCCTGTTGGCTTTCTTTGTCCTCTATGCCTTGGTGGTGTTTGTGGGATGGACACTTATGATGGCCTTCGGACTCGACTTCATGGAAGCCTACGGAGTCGTTGTCTCCAGTGTATCCAACATCGGCCCTGCCTTGGGCGATTGTGCCGCACTCAATTCATGGGCACCTCTCCCCGCGGCCGCCAAGTGGCTCAGTGCCTTCCTGATGCTCATCGGCCGTTTGGAATTGTTCAGCATTCTCCTGCTCCTCACTCCCGGTTTCTGGAAGAAAAGATAATTGGTTCCCATCCTATCGTACTTTTTCAACACTCTTAAGCGTAACGAAATATCGCTTAAGCGTTAGTTCAGTATCGCTTAAGAGAAACTGCAGTATCGCTTAAGAGATACCACAGTAACACTTAAGCGATACTGAGCAAGACTTACATGTTGTGTAAAAAGACACATTTTCAACTTCTTATCTACGGTCTAATGACCGATTTGGGTTTAACTTAGTCATAAATTGGGTGGTTCTTCTTCAATTTAGTTGAAAAGGACTATTCCATATTGTATTCAGGTATCAATCAATCTTTCAACAATAACTTAGTCTGAATTTATATTAATTAACTAACAACTAATATTTTAGACTTGTTTAAATTAGGGTATTTGACATATTTTTTGTAACTTTATATCGCCAAACATAAAGGAAAAAATCAATGCACAAATACCCTAACAGCGACAAAGTTACAATAAAAAATGCAGAATGTGGCAATCAGCCTACGACAAAATTGCCAGAGTGTGACGGAATCTCCCTTATCTGTCTGTCATCAGGGCTTCTGATTCAAAATATAGAGCAGTCTGATGGAGTGTTTCATGTGTATGCCACGTCTTCTATAGCAGAAGGGACATGTCCTTATTGTGGACATAAGAGCAAAAAGGTACATAGTCGATATGTAAGGGGCATTCATGACCTTTCCATCCTTGGGCATAGCGTGGTCATTCATCTGGGAGTACGCAAATTCTTCTGTAACAATCCCCAATGTGACAAAACCACTTTTGCCGAACAGCCAGGAACTGAGGTGTTCCGCTATCGCAGGCGTACTTGCAGATGTGAGACTGCCATTGCCCGACACGGAATCCTGACATCTTCAAATTCTGCGAGCAGACTTTTGTCTTTGATTGGTATACCTGTGAGTTCGTCAACGATACTAAGAGACCTTCACAGAATGCGCCCGTCCTCTTAAGAGAACGTCCGTGAGGTTGGTGTGGATGACTGGGCATGGCGCAAGGGTGTGACATATGGGAGTCTTGTCATAGACCTCAAGGAAGGCTGGCCTATAGACTTGCTTGGTGACAGGGAGACGGAGAGTTTCCGTGAATGGATGCAGGAACATAAGCAGGTAAAGCTTGTCAGTCGTGACAGGTCTACTGATTACAGCTCTGCCATAGCTGCTCTTGACAGAACCGTGACAGAAGTCGCGGATAAATTCCATCTTGTAAAAAACATATATGACCGGTTCGGGAAGCTGATAGCTGAGCATTATGATGAGCCTGACTCCGTTTTATGACCACTACAAATACTTGTCGGACGGACATCGCGGTTACAGGCCAAAGGGATGGATACCTGCCATGAAGAAGCGGCCAAAGGATGAACGGTCTGAGTTGGTCCCCATCAAGGATTTGACTTCAATTGCCAACAAGGCCATCAGACAGAAAAAAATGACAGAAGAGGAGGCTTCTACATTGGGAATACTCAAGACTTTAGACTGGTTTAGTGAAATGTACAATGCGGTAGAGAAATTCCATGCAGTCATTACTGGCTCAAATACTACAGAACTGATCAGGTGGATGAAGTGCTATTGGAAAACATCCATTTCGACTCTGAAGACCTTTATCACTGGTCTAATGAAGGATTTCAAGGCAGTCAGGAACACTATCAAACTCAGCGTTACAAATGGCATAACGGAAGGGTATGTCAACAAATTGAAAACCGTGAAGCGACTGATGTACGGAAGAGCTGGTGTTGAACTGCTGAAAAACAAAATGGTGATGGAGCATGTCCTTTTCAACTAAATTGCAGAAGAACCACCTATATCAGTATAAGACACTTATCAACTTGTCAACTAAAGATAATCACCTATACACCAATGTGGAGATGCGTTCGGGCGCAAACATGTCGTTGGCCACGTCGAGCAGTTGGTCGGCGGTGAGCGATTGGATGCGGGCAAACAGTTTGTCGGCCGGCTCCATGCGGTTGTAGTGGAGGAATGACTTGGCCATGTCAAGGGCACGGTTCTCGAAATTGTCGCACGCCACACCTATCTGTCCGATGAGCTGCTTCTTGGCGGCAGAGAGCTTGGCATCCGTCAGACGCTGGGTGCAGAGTTTCTTCAACTCGCGGTGCACCAGTTCGAGGCAGCGCTCCACATCGTCGTGGTCGCATCCAAAATAGATGCACCAGGCACCTGTGTCGGTGTAGCTGGTGAGGTTGCTCTCCACGGTATACACCAAGCCGCGCTTCTCGCGGAGGGAGACGTTGAGAAGGCTGTTCATGCCGGGGCCTCCCAACAGATTGTTCAGCAGGTAGAGGGCCGTGCGGCGCTCGTCGTTGGCATCGTAGGCACGGCCCCCCATGAGGACGTGAGCCTGATGGGTCTCCTTCTGCATGGTCACGGTGCGTGCTTCATAAATGGGCAAGGGTATGCTCAGGGCTGAAGGCACCTCAGCCTTGGGTTGAGGCAGGATGATGTCTGAGGTGTACTTTTCGGCCATGCGGACAATGCGACGGAAGTCGATGTCGCCCTTCACGAAGAGCACCATATTCTCGGGGCGGTAGTGCTGTGCCGTGAAGGCCAGCGCATCGGCCGTGCGATAGGTGCGGAGCTGCTCGGGCTTGCCCAAGATGTTTCGCCCCAACGGATGGTTTGGGAAAAGGAGTTCTTCAAAGTCGTCGTAGATAAGCTCCTGCGGCGAGTCCTCGTAGCTGAGGATTTCGTCCACCACCACCTCCACCTCCTTGTCCATCTCGTGTTGGGGGAAAGTGCTGTGGAAAACGATGTCGGTCAACAGCTCCACGGCCCGCTCCAGATGTTCGTTCATGAAGGCGGCGTACACCACCATCTCCTCCTTGTTGGTGTAGGCGTTCAGGTCGCCTCCCACATTCTCCATGCGGTTCAGGATGTGCCACGCCCGCCGGTGGGTGGTACCCTTGAAAATCATGTGCTCCACCAAATGGGCCATCCCCTGTTGGTGGGGCAGTTCGTGGCGCGTGCCGGCCTTGATGGCATAGCCGAGGTAGGCCACCCGCGTGGGCGACGAGGTGTGCACGATACGCAAGCCATTAGGCAAAGTGTGGGTGTTCAATGTACCCCCTTGATTGTTCGTTCTTGTCATATTGTCCGCAAAATTAGTGTTTTTTTCATTGCCAAATAGCATTTTTTCACATTTTGTTACCCAAATAGCGAAGATAGGATGTATCTTTGCAGCAAATAACGAACTATGGAGAAAATTGGAATCTTCTGCTCGGCTTGCGAGCAAATATCGCCCCGCTACTTTGAGTGCACACGCGAGTTGGGCACTTGGATGGCTGCTGAGGGAAAGACCTTGGTGTACGGCGGTGCCGACATGGGATTGATGGAGTGCATCTGCCGCGCTGTGAAAGAGGGCGGAGGCCAGGTGATGGGCGTAGTGCCCACCAAACTGGAGGAGAAGGGACGGGTGAGCGACCGGCTGGACGTGACCTTCCACACCGTGAACCTGAGCGACCGCAAGGATGTTATCCTTCGCGAGAGTGACATCCTGGTGGCATTGCCCGGTGGCGTAGGCACACTGGACGAGGTTTTCCACGTGGTGGCCGCCGCCACCATCGGCTATCACTCAAAACGTGTGGTGCTCTACAACATCGACGGATTTTGGAATGGCTTGCTGGCCGTGCTCAACCAGATGGAGGCGCAAGGCTTCATCCGTCGTCCGTTGGACAACTTCCTCAGCGTGGCCAACACGTTCGACGAACTGAAGGATATACTTGAATGAAAACAACTGAATAACTGACATAATGAAAGAAGACATCAAAGCATTGCTCCGCAAAGAGGCTGAGGCGGTACTGAACATACCCGTGACGGATGCCTACGGAAAGGCTGTTGACCTGATAGTGGAGCAAGTGCACCGCAAAAAAGGGAAACTTATCACCAGTGGCATGGGCAAGGCCGGGCAGATTGCCATGAACATGGCCACCACCTTCTGCTCGACAGGAACCCCCTCGGTGTTCCTGCATCCGAGCGAAGCACAGCATGGCGACTTGGGCATTATTCAGGAAAACGACCTGCTGCTGCTCATCAGCAATTCGGGCAAGACACGCGAAATTATAGAGCTGACCATCTTGAGCCGCCGGCTGAACCCCGACTTGAAGTTTATCGTCATCACCGGAAACGGGGACAGCCCTTTGGCACAGGAGGCCGACATCTGCCTCTGCACCGGACATCCCGACGAAGTGTGTGCCTTGGGCATGGCTCCTACGACCAGCACCACAGTGATGACCGTCATCGGCGACATCCTGGTGGTGGAAACCACCAAACGCATCGGCTTCACCATCGAGGAGTACAGCAAACGCCACCACGGCGGATACTTGGGCAAACGGTCGAGGGAACTGAGTAAATAAAATTATCAGGAGTTAAAGGAGTTATCGCAAGCAGAGCTTACTTGCCAATAGTATAAGCAAAACATTTGGCTTTAACTCCTAGGCTCGAAGAGCCGATAACTCCCATGAACTTCTCTAACTCCTAAAATAACATAGAAAAAATCATGCGTAAAATAATAGGTATAGGAGAAACCATCTTCGACATCATCTTCCAAGGCGGACAACCCACGGCCGGAGTGCCGGGAGGCTCGGCCTTCAATTGCCTCATCTCATTAGGACGTACAGGCCTGCCAGTCACCTTCATCAGTGAAACAGGCAACGACCGCGTGGGCGAAATCATCCTCAGTTTCATGCGCGAGAATGGCGTGAGCACCGACTACATGCAGGTTTATCCCGATGGCAAGTCGGCCATCTCACTGGCTTTCCTCAACGAGCATAGCGATGCGCAATACCAATTCTACAAGGATTATCCCGCCTGCCGCTTGGAAGTGGACTTCCCCACCATCGAGAAGGACGACCTCGTGGTGTTCGGCTCCTACTTCGCCCTCAACCCCGTGTTGCGTGCCAAGGTAAGCGAGTTTCTCAGCTATGCACGCCACCAAGGTGCCATCATCTACTACGACGTGAACTTCCGCAGCACCCACACCGGTGAAATGATGAAACTCACACCCACCATCATCGAAAACTTCGAGTTCTCCGACATCGTGCGCGGCTCGGACGAGGACTTCGACAATATGTACCAACTGAAAGAGGCCAATGACATTTACAAACAGAAGGTTTCCTTCTATTGTCCCAACTTCATCTGCACCCGTGGCGGCCGGGGAGTCAGCCTCCGCACACGCAACTTCAGCAAAGACTATAGCGTAGCACCTCTCACCCCCGTGAGCACCATTGGCGCAGGCGACAACTTCAATGCCGGCATCCTCTTCGGACTCATGCGCTACCGCATCCGCCGTGATGACCTACCCACCCTTACCGAACGCGATTGGGACGACATCATCCAATGTGGTATCGACTTCTCCTCCCACGTCTGCATGAGCCTCAACAACTCCATCTCCCGCGAGTTCGCCGAGGAATATGCGAAGAGGCGGTAAATAGTTGAAACATTGACACGTCTAACCTTGAAAGGTTGACAAAAGAAAAAGGCGCGGATTACGCGATTCACTCATTTGTGAAATCTGCGTAATCCGCGCCTTACTATTGATTGCTTTCTTTTACTTCTTCAAGGCTGCAATGCTTTCCTTCAACGCAGCAATCTTGCTTTCTGCATCAGCTTGCTTCTTGCGCTCCATCTCAATGACAGCGGCAGGAGCCTTGCTTACAAACTTCTCGTTGCTGAGTTTCTTCAGCACACTTTGCAAGAAGCCTTCGTTGTACTTCAGGTCGGCTTCGAGTTTCTTCAACTCCTCCTCTACATTGATGAGACTGCCCAGAGGCACGGCATACTCAGTGGTGCCTACCATGAACGAAGCTGAACCCTCAGCCTTATTCTCTACGGCCGATACGGCGGTAAGGTTACACAACTTGGCAATTACGCTATTGAAAGCCGCCACGGGATTTTCGCCAACCACCTGCAACTCCAAAGTCTCTTTCTGAGCAATGTTCTTCTGCAAACGGACGGTACGGATGCCACCGATAACCTCCTTCACTGCTTCGAAGTTATTCACTATGTCTTCGTCGCAAGAAGTGGGGATATCCAACTGCTGAACCATCAGGCTTTCACCCTCCTTGCGGTCGTAGAGGTGTTGCCAGAGCTCTTCAGTGATGAACGGCATGAAGGGGTGGAGCAATTTCAAGAGGCTGTCGAAGAAGCTGAGTGTCTTCTCATAAGTCACACGGTCAATGGGTTGCGGTTCGCCATTGATGTAGGCGGGCTTCACCATTTCCAAGTACCAGCTTGAGAACTCGTCCCAGAAGAGTTTGTACACGGCCATCAATGCCTCGCTCAGACGGTATTTGCCAAAGAGGTCGTCCACCTCAGCAGCGGTCTTGGCCAACATGGCTTCGAACCACTTGGTAGCCAAGGCTGCATATTCGGGCTGTTCTGCATCGGCCACCTGCCATCCCTTCACAAGGCGGAAGGCATTCCATATCTTATTGTTGAAGTTACGTCCTTGCTCGCACAGGGCATCGTCGAAAAGGATGTCGTTTCCGGCAGGTGCAGAGAGCATCATACCCATGCGCACACCGTCGGCACCGAAGCGCTCGATAAGTTCCAAGGGATCGGGGCTGTTTCCGAGCGACTTGGACATCTTACGGCCCAACTTATCGCGTACAATACCGGTGAAATAGACGTTCTTGAACGGCATATCTCCCAAGTATTCATAACCGGCCATAATCATACGGGCCACCCAGAAGAAGATGATATCCGGACCTGTCACCAAGTCGCAGGTAGGATAGTAATACTTGATTTCCTCGTTGCCGGGATTGTTGATGCCATCGAACAATGAGATGGGCCAGAGCCATGATGAGAACCAAGTGTCGAGGCAATCATCGTCCTGACGGAGATCGTCCAGCGTAAGGTCGCGTTCGCCTGTCTTCTCACGAGCCAAGTCAAGGGCTTTCTTGGGAGTTTCGGCTACCACATAACCACCTTCGGGCAGGTAGTATGCCGGTATGCGGTGTCCCCACCAGAGCTGGCGACTGATGCACCAGTCCTTGATGTTCTCCAACCAGTTGCGATAAGTGGTCTTGTATTTGGCGGGATAGAACTTCAGTTCGTCGTTCATCACGGGAGGCAGAGCCATGTCGGCAAAATGCTGCATCTTGAGGAACCATTGCATAGAGAGTTTCGGTTCGATGGCTACACCTGTACGCTCTGAGCAACCCACCTTATTGGTATAAGCCTCTACCTTTTCGAGAAGACCCGCATCGGCCAGGTCCTTCTCAATCTGCTTGCGCACGTCGAAACGATCCATACCGACGTAGAGTCCGGCGGCTTCGCTCAGAGTACCATTGTCGTTGAAGATGTCGATAGAAGGCAAATTGTACTTCTCACCCAACATGTAGTCGTTCACATCGTGGGCAGGAGTCACCTTCAGACAACCGGTACCGAACTCGATATCCACATAGTCATCTTCGATAACGGGAATCACACGATTCACCAACGGCACAATCACCTTCTTGCCTTTCAACCACTCGTTCTTCGGGTCGTTGGGGTTGATACACATGGCCGTATCGCCCATGATGGTCTCAGGACGGGTAGTGGCCACGATGGCGTAGCGTCCTTCGGCATCACCCTCTACCTTATAACGCAGGTAGTAGAGCTTGCTATGCTCTTCCTTATAGATAACCTCCTCGTCGCTGAGAGCCGTCAGCGCCTTGGGGTCCCAGTTCACCATGCGCACACCGCGGTAGATGAGTCCCTTGTTATAGAGGTCGCAAAACACCTTGATGACACTTTCGCTACGTGCCTCGTCCATGGTGAAGGCCGTACGGTCCCAATCGCACGAAGCACCCAGCTTGCGCAACTGCTTCAGGATGATGCCACCGTGTTCGTCGGTCCACTCCCATGCGTGTTTCAAGAATTCGTTGCGAGTCAGGTCGGTCTTCTTGATACCTTGCTGAGCCAACTTGTTCACCACCTTGGCTTCGGTAGCGATAGAGGCATGGTCGGTACCCGGCACCCAGCAAGCGTTGTAACCCTTCATACGGGCACGACGCACCAAAATGTCCTGGATGGTATTATTGAGCATGTGTCCCATGTGGAGCACACCCGTCACGTTGGGAGGCGGGATAACGACGGTATAGGGTTTCCGTCCGTCAGGTTTTGAACTGAAGAGCTTGTTGTCAAGCCAATACTGATACCATTTGGCTTCCACATCTGCGGGATTGTACTTACTTGCTAATTCCATTTTCTTATGTCTGTTTTTTACTTATTTGCTTTTACTTTTTTTCTGCCCTACGAGGAAAAAATTTTTTCCCTACGGGGGAGAAAAATTTCTCATAAAGGAGAGAATCCGCACCACTTGCGGAAATTTCGTGCAAAAATAATAATAATCATTGGATTACACGATTCGTTGGGCGAACTTTTTACAACGAAAGGTCATTAATGCCTTTGCTTGATACCATTCGGTGTTTCAATGATGCCCGATTTGCGGGTATTTCGCCGAATAGCCTTGTTCTTGTCCATAGACTCCTTGGTCTTGTAGGGGCGCTTGTGGTCGAGGTGAAGCACAATGGCCGAGTAGCAAATCTGCTTCGACTTGATGCCAAGGTTGAAAAGGCGTTCGCCAAACTCACGATCCTGTCCGCCATAGTGCATCTCTTCGTTATACCCATTGATGCGCATCATGTCGGCTCGCCAACCGGATGCATTGCAACCATTCCAAGTGGCGCCACGCGGAGTGATATGGTTCATCAGGCAAGTAAAGGTTTTGTTTTTCACCAGCTTCGTGCACTTGAAATTGAATTTCAATCCCTGCCCTTTCAACCACTTGAGGTCAAACGCCCTTTCAGTGGCCACATCTTCCTGCGTCAGTGCTTTACTGATGTTCATCGGTAGTTTGAAATATCCTCCTGAAAGGAAATACCCCTTTTCAGCATACGCCTCATGCGTGGCGATGAAGTCCTTGCGTGGCACACAATCCTGGTCGGTGAAGATAAGGTATTCACTCTCTGCTGCCAGCAGTGCCTTATTCAGAATGCGGGATTTCTCAAAACCCTTATCTTCGTGCCACACATGCTTGATGGGCAACATCGGACGGAAACTGTCAATCAATTGGCGGGTATCGTCACGCGAACCATCGTCAGCAATCACTATTTCATCGGCCGGACGGGTCTGATAGAGATATCCCCACAAAGTCTTCTCCAACCAAGCCGGATTATTGTATGTCGAGATGACGACACCGATTGTTTTTGGTTTGTCCATAGTCAGTTACAGATTCTTATGAAACTCCACTACAGCCTCGATGCCCTTACGGAAAATGTCGAGACGGAAGTTCTCGTTAGGCGAATGGATGGCATCGCTCTCAAGACCAAATCCCATAAGGATAGTCTTGACACCAAGGATGCGTTCAAAGTCAGCAATGATAGGGATACTTCCTCCACGACGAACGGCCAGCGGTTGCTTTCCAAAAGCCTTGGCAAAGCCCTTTGCAGCTGCCTGATAAGCAGGCAAGTCGATGGGACAAACATATCCCTGGCCACCATGCATGGGAGTCACCTTTATTTTCACACTCTTCGGAGCAATCTGTTGCAAATAGTCGGCCATCAGCTGGCTTATCTTCTCATGATCCTGGTTTGCCACCAGACGACAACTGATTTTTGCGTATGCTTTGGAGGGAAGAACAGTCTTGCTTCCTTCGCCGGTGTATCCTCCCCAAATGCCACAGATATCGAAAGCCGGACGGCAACTATTGCGCTCCAACGTGCTATAACCGGCCTCACCCTGCAATTCATCCACGCCGATGGCGGCCTTATAAGCCTCTTCATCAAAAGGAATATGGGCAATCATGTCGCGCTCGGCTTCAGGCACAGGCAATACGTCGTCGTAGAAATGAGGCACCGTGATGCGTCCCTCCTCGTCCACCACTTGAGCAAGAATCTTACAAAGGGTATTGATAGGGTTGGCTACGGCTCCACCAAAATGGCCGGAATGAAGGTCACGATTAGGCCCTGTCACCTCCACTTCCCAATACGCAAGCCCGCGCAAGCCCGTAGTGAGAGAAGGCAATTCGGCGCCCAACATCGATGTGTCAGACACCAGGATGATGTCAGCCTTCAGCAATTCACGATGTTTTTCAAGGAATGCGCCCAAACTGGGAGAACCGATTTCCTCTTCACCTTCAAAGATGAACTTCACGTTATGCTTCATTTCACCCTGCTTCACCAGGTATTCAAAGGCTTTCACTTGAATGAATCCCTGGCCTTTGTCATCGTCAGCACCACGTGCCCAAATACGGCCATCGCGCACTTCGGGTTCGAAAGGAGCACTATTCCACAAATCCAACGGCTCGGCCGGCATCACGTCATAGTGGGCATACACCAACACCGTGGGAGCTTTCGGGTCTACCTGATACTCGGCATAAACCAACGGATTTCCGTCGGAAGGCATCAATTCTACTTTTTGCGCTCCGGCTTGCAAAAGCAACTCGCACCAACGACGTGCACAACGCTCCATATCCTCCTTATGCTGAGGCAAAGCACTGATACTGGGAATGCGAATCAAACTGAACAACTCGTCCAACATCCGCTTCTCATTTTCTTCAATATACGATTTGATTTCCATAGCTATTTTTATTTCTTGGGGCGAAGATAATGCAAGCTGAGGGAAGAACAAAATAATTCGCCCTCTTTTTTATCCCAAGGAGTGGAAAATCTTTGTTAAGCCCTCATGGCACCTTACCTGCCAATAGGAGGGAAAAGATGGAATTTGTGTAGGATTTGTTCACTTTTAGGTATAAAATGTTCGGATATAGAGATAAAAGCAGTACCTTTGCGGGCAACAAAGAGAGAACCACATCGTATGAAAAGACTACTCATCATTGCACTGTTATTCGCTTATGCTCTACAAGGAAGGGCAGAAAAACCATTCGCACCAATCCGCCACCTGACCAATCAGACGGGATTGACCAGCAACCGGGTGACGGTATTGGAACAAGACTCCCACGGATACATTTGGGCCGGCACTCCTAACGGACTGAACCGCATCGGCGGACATGAGGTATATACCTGGAGTGACCCCCGGCACCCACTGCACGGCATCCATGTGAACGGACTTGAAATGGACGAAAAGGAAAACGCCCTGTGGATATTCACCACACAAGGGATGAAAGGATGCTTCGACCTGGAGAGGAACCAACTGATTCCCTATACTCCCGACAAAGCAGACTCGCTCCTCTGTTTGCACCACAAAGGGCAGATGTATATGTGGCAATATGGCCCCGACGCCCAACGATGCAAGCGGTTCAGATTGAACAAGGGAACTTTAAACGTAGAGACGTTCAAGCAAGAAGTGACCGACATCCGTACCGACGAAGAGGGGAACGACTGGCTGCTGACCACGCACGGATTGTACCTCAACGGCTTTGAAGAGAGACTTCCCGGCTCGGACAGCGTGACCCACATTGCCACCTTCAGCAATCTTTGTCTTGCACTGACACCACGCGAAATCATCGTATACAACCACTCGCGCCGTGTGGCACGACGAACCACCTTCCCACATAATTACCGCAGTGCGGGCCAATGTACCGATTTGGCGACATGGAGGGACCAATTGCTCATCTTCACCCCCGAGCGGACAATCACTTACCAAATTCTGGACGGCACCTTTTCGGCACCATCCAATGTGCAGATTCAAAACGGGCGAGTGCTTCCCGAAAGCAAAAACAGTGTGTATGCCTACGATGAAAAGGGGAAAATTCTACGATTCGGGCAAGATGGGAGCATACATTCCCTGCGGATTATGCCCACAGAAATGGCACAAAAGGTGGGGAAGCAACAGCCCCAAGTGACCCTGCTGAATGCATCCACCGAAGCCTTCGCCACCTACGGCAACGGACTACACATTCTGCATACAGGCACAGGAAAATCGACCCACATCCGACAGGAAGACACGGAAAAACTGATTGCTGACAACCGCATACACGACCTGCTGACCGACCACACCGGATGCCTGTGGATTGCAACCGACCAGGCAGGGGTGCTCTGCCTGCAATCGGACAACACAGAAGATAAGGCAGACATGTGCCAAAGCACTCCTACAGTACGTATCCCCTTCATCACCATCGACGGCGAAGAATGCCTGGTGAACAACGATGAAATGGAGCTTTCTTACACTCACAACAACGTAATATGGCACTTCTCATGCACGGATTATGACCGGATGAGCGACATCAAATACCAATACTGCTTGGCGGGACACGACAGCACCTGGCAAGTTGCCAAACACAACCACAAGGCCATCTATAAGGAACTCCGTCCGGGCAGATACACTTTCCACGTAAAAGCCAGTATCGACGGTGAGCACTGGGGAGCCGAGAGCACCCACACCATCATCATAGCCGACCCATGGTGGAGCCAATGGCCTGCCATGATGGCCCTGCTTACACTCCTTACCATGATGGGATTGTTCCTATACCTTATAATATATAAGTTCGTGCACCCTGAAAGGGCTATAGAAAGAAAACTATCTACAGAAGAGTCCGCTCCTACAGCCATTGGAATAAAAAGCGAAAGCAACACGGAAGAAGACGTGGAAAGAACAGAAGAGACGGAACAGACGACACTCACCGCCAAGGACCAACGATTCAAGCAACTGCTGTATACCCTGATGGAGGAACATATCGAAGAACCGGGCTTTGCCGTGGAAGAGTTTGCCGCCTGTGCCAACCTGAAACGTACGCAATTCTACACCAAAGTCAAGCGCATCACAGGCCTGACCCCTATCGAACTACTACGCAAAGCACACCTTGGGCACGCAGCCAAATTATTGATAGAGACGGACTTGAATATCGACGAAGTGCGCGAACGATGCGGTTTCAGCAACTCCACCACCTTCTACGGTTACTTCAAGCAACAATATGGAATGACACCCCGCCAATACAGGCAGAGTACCCCGCCTAAAGCATAATTTGCCACATAGCTGAGTCCCCTAAAATGACCCACCTGTGTCTCACTCAGAGACCCACCTGTGTCTCGGGCCGAGACACAGGTGGGTCTCCGGGAGGCACTTCCCTATGTGCCTCAGCCCCCTTTTTCGGAGGGTAGAATCAATCGCAAAGTAGGCAACCGGATGCCCGTCACCAGAAACGAACTACGGGCTACAAGTGACTGGTCGCAAAACCTGTCACTCATAGCCCGTAGCCAACAACTCATACAATCGTGTACCTCCGTCGAGAATCGAACTCGAATCTGCCCTTTAGGAGAGGGCCGTTCTATCCATTGAACTACAAAGGCAACATGCTTTTGCTGTGCAAAGGTAGGATATTTTGGTGGATATTGGAAATGTAAGGCTCACTTTTTTACCTTTCCATCGCAAGAATACCATTCCTTCGGCCGAAGAGCACCATTCTTGGTTGCCAAAGAACAGTAATCTTTCAAGGGCCTGGAAGATTCAAATCCTCATGCCACAAGATTTAAATATTCAGCCTTTATCGTCCGTATCATATAAGACATCAGACTCAACAGCCCTTACATTGCGCATCAACCCCTCGTATTTGGCACGTTTGATGGCCGAGCCGCGAAATACATGGCGGTACTCTTCCACGGTGAGGTGCTGCAACCGTTCCCTTGACAGGGAGTAGAAATCAGCATTAGGAATAAACTCCTTCACCTCAGAGGGATATGCAAATCGAGTCCAGGGACAGACTTGTTGGCAACAATCGCATCCATAGACACAATTGCCCATGGCACGGGCAGCCTCAGCAGGCAACGTCTCACCACGATACTCTATTGTCAGATAGGAGAGGCAACGACGGGCATCCAACATATATGCCCTGGCCAGGGCTTGCGTGGGACATGCATCCAAGCACTTTGTACATGTCCCGCAACGGCCTTCCATCGGCTTGTCGTAGTCAGAAAAAGGACGGTCAAAGATTATTTCCCCCAAGAAGAAAGTAGAACCGGCACGAGGGATGATAAGTTGCGTGTTCTTCCCAATCCATCCAAGTCCGCAACGCCATGCCCAATACCGTTCGAGCAAGGGAGCAGTATCGCAGAACACACGGTAATGCACTTCGCCCTCCACGTCGGCCAACAAAGTCTCAGCAAGTTCGTTCAAGCGAGTTTTCATCACCTCGTGATAGTCCTGTCCATAAGCATACCAGGCAAACTCGTACTGATTCGCTGCATCCAACAATTGGGCAGGATAATAGTTCAAGGCCACGGACACTACACTCTGTGCCCCCTCCATCAACAGGGTGGGATTGAGCCGTTTCTCCACATTGTTGGCCAAATAGGCCATTTCAGCATGACATCCTTCCGCTATCCATTGACGGAACGCATCAGCCACAGCTCCATCCACAGGGGCAGCAGGAGCCACACCACAGGCAGAAAAGCCCAGGCGGGAAGCAGCAGATTTAAGAAATAAGGTGGAGAGGGGCATGATGATTATAACAGTTCAAAGCGATACCCCTGTTCCAACAGCCATTCGATACTGCGCGGAAGGGCATATTTAAGGTTCTTCTCAGACTTCAAGGAATCATGGAAGGTGATGATAGAACCATTGCGGACATAGTGCTTCAGTTTCCCGAACACCTGCTCGCCATCAAGCCATTTGCTATAGTCGCGCGTCACAAGGTCCCACATGATAATGCGGTAACGACGGCGGAGGATATGATATTGTTTGTGTCCCATCCATCCATGAGGTGGGCGGAAAAGGTCGCTTTGGATAAGTTCATTGGCCTTATCCACATTAGCGATGTAAGATGATGCCTTGTAGCTGGGACCCTTGATGTGGTTGAACGTGTGGTTTCCCACACGGTGTCCACGCTCCACAATCATGCGGAACTCCTCGGGATGCTTGCGCACATTGTCCCCTACAAGAAAAAAAGTAGCCTTGATACCATACTTGTCCAACAAGTCCAGCACCCAAGGGGTAATACCGGGAATGGGACCATCATCAAAGGTCAGATACACTACCTTCTCTTTCGTATTTCCTCGCCATTCCGCATGTGGATAAAGCATTCGGAACAGCTTGGGAACTTGTTCTATAAACATATTATTCAGTTATTAGCTACGAGCTACAAGTTCCATGCGCACAAACTGCTTTACTTACTTGTAGCTCGTAGCTTATACTACCTTATCTTCCCAAACGCACACGCAATTGAGCGAACTTTTCGTCCAACATCGCCTGATACTTCTTGGCCTGTTCGTTGCCTTGGAGAAGCGTAGCCACATCACTAAGTATCATCAGTTCCCATTGGCAGTTGTTCACATTGCCACGGAGCTGCTTGTCGGTTCCGCTCAAGTACCAGTCGAGGTATTCGCCGGCACGGTCACCCATAGCCGTAAGGATTGGCATCGCCTTATCCATCTTGCCTAACTGCACATAGCTTGTGGCCATTTCCATGGCACCCGAAGCATAATCGTAGGGAACAGTAATGGCAGGGATAGCTTCCGTTGCACGATCGAGAACGGCCAAAGCCTTCTCTTTCTTACCCTCTTGTACCAACTGCTTGGCCAACAAGGCATACATACGACGGTGAGAATAGCACATGCGCATCACGGTTTCGTCCAGATAGATGTCGGGGTTGTCGATGCCTCCGAACTTGAACTTGTTCATCAGGTTGTCGTACATCTTTTCGCTATCAAGGGCAAAGCTCTGACCAATATCGGTCTTGAGCACACGTCCCAACTTCTCCCAATTGAACGGAGTGAAACGGTGAGCCAATCCTTCTTGGATAAAGTGATTGCCCAATCCCAACTGGTTCTGAGTACCCACACTGATGGCAATATATACCGGACGCTCCCAATTGGTGTTGGCCAACAATTCCAGCATCATCAAGTCGGCCTTGGTCAGATACTTGCGTCCCTTCAGCGAGATATACATCTTGTCGGGGATGGCAGCAGTGTCGGGAATCATCATGTCCGAACGGAGCACAGCCTCCTTATCCACCGTGATTTCCAATGTATCGGTGGGGATTATTCGCAATTCCTGGTCAGGTGAGCACACCCAGTTCTTCAGCACATTCTTTACCTCGAAAGGATTGTCACCCAATGCACGCTTGGCCTGTTCAGGGTTGCTCTTGTAGAGAGCACGCACACCGGCTTCGTTTTCGGGACGTACATAGACAATGTCATTCACTCCTTCCACATAGTCGTAGCGTTTCCAATCGATAGGCAACGAAGGCGAATCGTAGGCCGGACGGCGCATCTGGTCGATGTACCAGTCGGTCTGCAAGTAGCTGAGGTTGCAGACACGCACATCCGTGCGCACACCCTCCGTATCCTGGTTGTACCACAAGGGGAAGGTATCGTTATCGCCGTTCGTAAAGATAATCGGATTGTTTTCGGTAGGCAGCGAGTTGAGGTAATTCTGTCCGAAATCGCGGCAAGTGTAGCGTCCGCTACGGTCATGGTCGTCCCATGTCTGGCTTACCATCTGGAGAGGTACACCCAAACAAAGCACCGAAGCCAGGATAGCCGCAGGAGTCTCACTCATCTTCTTGCGGAGCAATTCCACCAATCCGGCCACACCCATACCAATCCAAATGGCAAAGGCATAGAACGAACCGGCATACGCATAGTCGCGCTCACGCGGTTGGGCAGGCGTCTGGTTCAGGTAGAGCACAATGGCAATACCCGTCATAAAGAAGAGGAAGAATACCACCCAGAATTGCTTGATGCCCCGCTCGCCACGGTAGGCTTGCCAGAAGAGACCGATAAGTCCCAACAACAAAGGCAAGCAGTAGAACACGTTGTGCCCCTTGTTGTTCTTCAAGTCGCTGGGCAACTTGTCCAAGTCACACCCTATCAGCGCATTGTCGATAAAGGAGATACCGGTAATCCAATTACCATGTTCAGCCTCTCCACTGCCTTGGATGTCGTTCTGACGGCCGGCAAAGTTCCACATGAAGTAGCGCCAATACATGAAGTTGAGCTGGTAGTTGAAGAAGAACTTCAGGTTCTCCCACTGCGTAGGCATCATCACCATCACGTGTTCGCCACACTTGTCAAAGGGCACCATGCGTCCCTTGATTCCGCCTGCCCATTGGTCGTAGAGGTTAATTCGTCCCTGATAATTGGCATGGTCAGGACTATACATGCGGGGGAACAACATATTCTGCGCATACTTATATATAGGTTTATAGCGCACCAATTCGTAGCGGTCAGGCTCGTCGGCACTTTTCTTCTCCTTACGTTGATAGACGGGAGCACCATCCTCAGTCTTCACCACACAATGGTTACCCACGGGTTTCCATGCCATTTCCGAAGAGTATGCCTGTCCGTAGAACAAGGGGCGGTCACCGTACTGCTCACGGCCAAGGTACGAACCCAATGTAAAGATGTCCTCGGGTGAGTTCTGATCCATCGGAGGATTGGCCATAGAGCGGATAACGATAACGGCGTAGGAAGAGTAACCCACCACAATCATCGTAAGGCAGAGGAGCACAGTATTCAGCGCACGCACCGACACACGGAACTCACCATCCTTGCGCAGCTTGAGGCAGAAGGCCAGTACGGCCAGCACCACCACACCAATAAAGATGCTGCTGAAGCCATAGCCGTAGAAGGGGATGCCCAACAAGGCCACCGACAACAGGAAGGCAATGTTCATGCGCGTACGGTTCTGGTTGCGCACCGTCTCTACAATACCCCAAATGAGCGCACCGGCCAACAGGATGATATAGACAAACAGACCCGTATTGAACGACATGCCCAAGGTGTTGACAAAGAGCAGTTCAAACCATCCACCCACCTTCACAATGCCCGGCACAATGCCATAGAGCACAATGGCTACCAGGATAGCCGACACCACCAGCGCCCACAACGAGCCTTTCAGGTTGGCCTTCGGATTACGCTTGTAGTAGTAAGTCAGCACAATGGCAGGGATACAGAGCAAGTTCAGCAAGTGCACACCCACCGACAGACCTGTCAAATAGGCAATCAGCACCAGCCAACGGTCGCTATGCGGCTTGTCGGCATTCTCCTCCCACTTGAGGATAAGCCAGAATACCACGGCTGTGAACAACGATGAATAGGCATAAACCTCGCCCTCCACGGCACTATACCAGAAGGTATCGCTGAAGGTGTAAGCCAATGCACCCACCAAACCCGAACCGATGATGGTTATCATCCGGCCCGTAGTCATCTCCGTCCCTTCGGGACACACCAATTTCTTTGTCAAGTGGGTAATACTCCAGAAAAGGAAGAGGATACAGCCGGCACTCAGCAAGGCCGACATGATGTTGACCATATAGGCCACTTGGCTGGGGTCGCTCACAAATTGCGAGAAGATGTTAGCCGTCAGCATGAAGAAGGGCGCACCGGGTGGATGTCCCACCTCCAGTTTGTAACCCGTAGTGATAAACTCAGGACAGTCCCAGAAACTGGCTGTCGGTTCGATGGTCATGCAATAAACAACGGCAGCAATGGCAAACGTCAGCCACCCCATCACGTTATTTATAGTCTTGTACTGTTTCATGAATCAAGATGTTATTTTATTGTTTTTATTAATATTCCGCTCTACGAACGACATAAATCGTGCAAATTTAGGGAAGAAATGACAAACAACCCCACTATTCCCTTTGATTATAAGTTTATTTAACGGAAAATAGGCGAAAATACACTACCAGATGTCCTCCTCACTCATGGCTTTTTTGCGCATACGGAGGTTTCGTGTTTCTCATCTTACAATGTGGGCAAATTGTTTTCAGCCATAGCTATAGCCATGTTCACAGCCCTTCCATCATCTCCTCACACTCTCTATAGTACCGTCGGATGGTTTCCAACTTTTTGCGGGTGGCACGATACATCATCTCCTCATCGTCCAGCTCCAACGCTATCAGGTAACACATCATCTGTTTGGTAAGGTTGTTTGTCATATTGTCTATGCGCTGACGCATAGCCGGACATACCTCATCCAATAAGGCTTCTATCATCGGACGAATCTCTTCATCAGGAATCTGTTCACCCACGTACATGTTTCCATGTTTCAATTGCATCAGTAGAGCATCCTTCTGTTTCACCTTTCCCGTCACACGATAGCGCATGATACGTTGATTTATCAGTTTGTCGTGTTCTACCTTAGCGGCCATCGACTGCAGTTCCCGCTGTTCTTTGAGGGTTGTTTCCAGACTCTTTTCCAATTCACGTTTTTCACGCATCATAGCAGACTCCGTCTCTTTCAGTTGCTTTATTTCGTCCACCTTTTCCTTCACCTTTTCTCTTTCTCTCTGCAACCTTTCCTTCTGTTTCTGCTCCATACTCCCTATCTGTTCTTTCTTGCGCTCCATCTGATAGTTCAGCAGTCCTATCTCCCTGTTTTTCTCACTTTGTGCTTTAACCATTTCACTCATCTCCCTGTCATCCTCAGCCAATCGGTTCTGCCACTCCTGTCGTTGTTGCCTGTGTCTTTTTCTGATAAGCACATACACTATGCCACTTGCCAGTGCCACCACAATCAGGCACACTGTCAGTCCCCATCTCACTTTCACACCTTTTTGGTGAGCACTCTCCAGTGCTTTCACCTTCACTTCGTGAGGAATGGCCGCCACTTCAGCAGTCTTCATTCGCATAGATATATCATTAGTATATACTCTGTATAAATCGTGATAATGCTGGCTCTCATCCACATGTCCCAATAGCCTGTGTATCCGGTATAAATTCAGTAATCCACCACGCACAACCACACTATCTCCGCTTTCCACCACCTTTTCGGCATACCCCAATGCCCTGGCATAATCCTTCGTCTCATAATAGAGGGTCGCCAAACTGGAGTAGAGCGAATATTTTGTTCACCCGTTATATGTTGCTCACACTCCAACAACATCTGTTCAGTTTTCTCATATTCTCCATTCTTCCTGAGAAAATTGGCATAGTCCTTTACATATAGAAAATATCTGTGGACAGAAATTTGATCCTTATATTGCAACCCTTTCTCAAAGTATGCTTTGGCACTATCTGTTTCCCCCATAATCTCAAAAGTATTAGCAATCATCCCACAAGCTGAAACCACATAGTGTACAGAATCTCCTTTTAGCTTGAATTCATACGATTTCTTCAAATAGGTCAAAGCATCTTTGTAATTAGTCTGTTCGTACATCAACATTCCATAGTGATTATATAGCAACGCCTTATACTGGTCATCCTCCACCCCTTCAAACCATTGTTCGCTTAGGGCAAGGGCTTCAGCCGCCCTCTCCACCTCCTTGCGTTGTTTATGCACCAAGCCTTTGTAAAGATACGCCTTGGCAGCATATTGTCTCTCCTCATGCAAGGTATAATAGTCTACTGCCACGTTGATAAGCGAATCATTTCCTAACGGAAGGTGGCATTTGTGTCGTGCTTGTGTCCAAAGCAACGCATACTTAGCACGTTGGTATTCAGAGCCAAACGAATTTTCTTCAATTTCTTCAAGCATTCGGATAACACTATCGGGACTTGTCTCCATGCACTCCTCCGCATGACGTAAAATCACTCCCTTATTGTCTTCCTGACATCCCAGAAACGAGGCTAAAAGGAGAACTTTTAATGCTATTTTTATAAATTTTGTCATATCTTCTATTTTTTGCATCTTCTACAAAGATACACAATATTTCACAGAGCACCAAACATACATTCAAAAATCGTCAGTTCTCTTTTTGATAGCAATGAAAGTTATCTCTATTTATTCCTCTAATTAAGCTTTGCCAATGTGCATCTGCATACACTGAAAATCAAACTGTAAATTCATTGACTCTGATTATCAGCGATTTACCCCCCCTATATACATTTGTTAACATTTGATCACATCCAAAATAGTGACCATTTTTCTTGGCTGTTACATTTTCACGCTCTAACTTTGCAACAACCGAATGGGTAGAGCTCGCCCAAAAATTAAGTAAAAACACGTAATTAACAATTAAAGGAAACATCATGAAGAAGCTAACTGTAAAAGCCCTGCTTATGGCGGGCATCATTGCATTTTCTGCTAACATTTTTGCAGATCCCGTAACAACTCCTTCGGAAGAGAAGGAAATTGAATTGGCAAATGATGGAAATAACATCGCGAATGAAGAAACCCTCCAAGTACCCGTTACCGCCACATTAAACAATGGTGTAGTCAACGTACAGTTTACAGGCACTGTACCCCATGCCACCGTACGAGTGAACAACGCGCTCACGGGTGCCACCGTAGGCCAGCAATCCATGTCGGCCACAGCTGGTACTGTCAGCATGATTCCCGTTTCAGGTCTCACCATGGGAACCATCACGGTTACCAATAATGTGAACGGACAGAGCGTAAGCGGTGACTTTGAGGTGAAGTAATTCTTAATGGAGGTAGATGTCTTCACACAGAAAGCCATCTACCTCTATCTAAAAACATGATTAAATAAACAATAAAAAAGTACTAAAATGCGTTTAATGAGAAAGAAGAAAGAATGGAAGTTCCTTCTACCCTTCCTTCTTCTTGCAGGAATGATGTTACACTCCTGCACGGATGAAGGGATTGTGGATGCACCATCTTGGCATCAGGCGATAGAGCAAGGAGACAATGCTATCATGCGCGCTGCCAAGGCTATGGTGGAAAGCACACAGGGAGGGATGTCAATGCCCGACATGTTCAAGACATTGGGCAAGGCGCAGACACGTGCGGCAGGAGCTGCACCACAAACGTTGGCTGCGGGAAGTTTTACAATCGACTGGGAAGCGGCACAGAGTTTGTATGAAGAGGACGGAACCGTGTTGCTTGTTCCCATAAAGATGAAACAGAATATGGCTATCTGGCGGTTCACTGTCATCAACAACAAGCGTAAGGCGGAGCAGACGCCCATGCATTCGGTGCTGTATGTGAAGAAGTTTAACAGTACCGGCTATGTAATGGGGCGCGTATTGTCGTATGCTCCCAGCCGCCAGTACATCAAGAGGCACCCCAAGTACCACCAAAGATTAGAAGGCTACAACCCCGACCATACCGACTATTCGGGACTGCTGTTGGTTTCGTCCTTGGATGGTAACCTCTCGCATGGATTCAACTACGAGAATGGATGCAGACAGTTCATGTTCCGACCCAATACTCATGCACACAAGCATGAGCACGAACATGAATCTGCACCTGTTACCCGTACTTTGGCACTACCAGACAGTTGCCAGCATAATCATGCGACAGATCAAAAGACAGAAGCTATCCACTCCACCGTTTTCAGTATGCGGATGGTTTCAAGTACTTCGGCTGTCAGCACTTATTCTTATAATAATGAGACAGGGGGACAACTATATTGTTCTTTTTGTTACAAGCCAGTAGATGATTGCGTTTGCCTTATAGTTGATGGCGACAAATGTGAGAATTGCAAGAAACTTCTCAAAGATTGCGTTTGCCCTTGTCCTTTCTGTAATTCACATCCGTGCAAATGCAATAATACCGATTGCATATTTTGCAAAAAATATCCTTGTATATGCGAATCCACTGTAGGAGGAGGAGGTGGTGGAAACAATAATTCTTCAAATAACGGGAATAACAATAATCAAAATCAAGGAGGAGGTTCACACGGTTCTGGGAATACCAGTACATCAACTCCTGTCAAACATACACCGTCTTCTACAGATAAGATGATAGAGAAAGCTCCATTAACAATGAAAAAGCAGAAAAAGAACACATGTGTAACGACCATAATGACACTTATTGACAATCAACTATTTAATGGAAGTAAAGACATATCTGAATACCACCAATATTATAGTGAAAGGACAAAGATAAAAGTTCGTAAAGTTACCTCCAAAGGAATAAGAACTAAATGGGTTAACACGTTTGTTGCACATTTTTTTGAAGTAGAATTATTCGGGGTATCAATTAAAGATGCCATAGACAAAGGACATTCCGTAATGACAGATATTCCTACAGAGGAACCTGATAAAACTCATAATGTTTTAGTTATAGGATACACATCAACAGGAAAATTAATCTATATAGACCCTGCATTAGGATATACGATGACTACAGATGAATCTTATTTGAAAAAGAGTTATGTTATAGAAATCAAAGGATTAAGATAAATTATATGAAAAAATTAGTATTAGCGTTTATCGCATTAAATGTATTTGTAGGAGTTATAGCTCAAACACTCCCGTCAACATTAACCAAGCTGACCAGTAAAATCTGGGTATATAAGTTTGACGATGATAAAGAGAAACCAAGAGTCGAATTCAAATATTCTACGACTGAAGAAGAAGTGCATTATATTTCCGATAAATGGAACACTATAGAAAAGGCTTCATTCTATTTATCAAATACCATCGATAAAGTTTTTGACGACACAAAAGTTGGAAAGATAAGCGACGGAAAATACATTATCTTGAAAGATGTATTTGAAGACGGCCATATAGAGGTTAGCTGTCTTGAAATTATAGAATTAACGACAACAACGTTTAAATGT
>JAFWYQ010000132.1 GCA_017517605.1 Bacteroidaceae bacterium | reverse complement strand
TGTTTTTCCAATCTGACGGGCACCTTTAATAATTAGTGGTTTTCTATCTGGATTGTTTTTCCAAGCCATCAAATAGCTATCAACTTTTCTTCTAAGCAGTTTATCCATATCTAAAATCTTTAATTACAACTGCAAAGATAATACTTTTCACATAATCCGAGCTATAAATACGTAGATATTTCACATTATCCCATTTGTTTTTATTCTATATTTTCACATAATCCCAACTAAAATAAGGTGATTATTTCACATTTTCCATTATTTATCGAATAGAATGGCAGTACGATGATATGAACCCCAAAACTTTGAGTGAGCCCCAAAATGAACCCTAAAGTGAAGCCCAAAACAATAAAAAGATACGTTAAATTATGAAGATGGTGGACATTAAAGCGAAAAAGTAGACAGAAAAGTGGACAGAAAAGTAAAAAGGTGGACAGAAAATTCAGAATGACACCCAAAATGACACCCAAAAGACAAATAATGATACTCAAGGCTAAGGGAATGACACTCAAGAAGCAAAGGATGAGACCAAGAATGGTGAATATGACACCAAAATGACACCAAGAACGAAACTCTTACAGCTGATTTACAAGAGGTTAACAATGACGCAATGAATACCCATGATACTAAGAATGACACCAAAAATTAAAGAATGAAACTCTCTGTTATAGAAGCAAACTTCTGAAATGATTGTATGGGATTCAATAAACGAAAGCTTTGGAAAAGAAAAATTAGATGGTATACCATACCTATGAAAGTCCACTCTCTCTCTTCTTTTGAGAAGCAAAAAGAGTATGTTTTGGCACTTCTCAGAAACTCCTACTAAAAGGATGACGGATATAAAGAAACTCATAACATCTGCAAATGAGAGGAACAAAGCCCATTTTAAAAGAGTGTAAAGCCACTCTATAACAGACCTCTTAAATTTAGCGATAAAGGCAGTTTAGTTTACTCCTATTCTATATATACATTGGACTAAACTAAACCACTAAATTTCATAGCAATTGCAGGTGCAATTTCAGCTCCAATTAAAGGCCATTTAACCATGCAACGAAATGCAAATATGCTAAAATTTCTAAAAATGTGCGTTTTTGCAGATTTTATGGGTTTCTTTGCAAAAATATCGTCCCCTGCTTGTCCCCCGAATAAACTTTTGCCCTTCGGAAGAATTTTGTAATACTCTGAATATAAATTAGTTAAATTCGGTATTTTACATTCTGTGTGGGGCAAATAAAAACTCTGCATCGGCAAATAATTTGAAGTGGTACAAACATATACAAAAAGGGAAAAATGGCGTTTATCTACAAAAAAAATGGCTGATTTGTAGGTGTTTGCTAATTTTTAATCTTTTTTAATATTTGTAGTCATTTGTTCTTTTTTATCAATTACTACGCCTAATTTTGTCACTCAGTTGTCACTCAAGTAACACGAGTGACAGAATTTTCGTCACTCGAGTGACAAATCTAAAATTTATACGTTATATTATTTTATTCTCACCATATCTGCCAACTGAACAAAATAGTCATTTGACCAGATATCTAACTCCTTAGGATTGCGTACAAATGGAAGTACATCATCTTTTACTTGCTTTATATCAGCTGTCGAAAGACGTTCCTTGAGTTTCTCCTTGAATAGTTCTGGAGTAATATCTTCGTTGTTGAACTGCTTGCATCTTTCAGCCAGATGTGCAAAATCGAGGGACACATTATGGCGGACATACCACTCAAAGTCATACCAGTCGCGTCCCTTGACCCTGTTTTTCCATGCACGATATACCAGGGCATGTATCTTGCCAGCAAACAAATCGGGCAGAGTGAAGCAGCGAGTCATAAATGAATGAGGTTGCAACAAAAGTTTCTGCTCTGTTTTGAAATTCAATGGGGGATAAGTGTCAACCTCAATCTTGATTTTTATAGACCCCTCTGTTTGAAACATTACATCATATACATCGGTGTTGTCCTTTAGGAAGGCGGACTCAACCTTACCGAAATTTTTCTTATCCTTCTTTTTGATTTCTACTTCACGCCCCACCAATGCGAATGCATCTACAATAGGTTGGAAATACTTGCTGAAATCAAATGCATCATTCTGTGTTAGCAGAGAAAAGTCCATATCTTCACTAAATCGCTGTAAGCCGTGAAAGATTCTGAGACAAGTACCGCCATAGAATGCTGCGGATTCAAAAAATCCACCACTATACAAACCTGCAAGAATCACCTGTTGGTTTACTTCAAAAATAGCGTTCCGCCTATTCTGTTCTGTTGTCAAATCATAACGTGACAACATGCTATCGTAAATTTCATTCTTCATCGTCTCAAAAACTTTAATACAGTTGCAATAGAGTCGGCCTTCTTGCCTACCTTTATATACTCTTCAAAAATATTAGCGTCAAACTTATAGAACTCATCCATATCCAGTCGGATGTCATGCTCAAGATAGTTTTCCACATCTTTAAAAAAACGAAGATTAATCCAGGAAGAATTTGCTATCAGGTCACACAATGCCTTTTCTGGCGATGCTATCAAGAAAGCATATTCGCCCTTATGCATACTCCTTACTCCTACCGAAAATGCCTCTCTGGCAATGTATTTATAATCGTAATTTCCTATCGGAGTATGAAAACTTCGCGAATGCTTCACAGTCATAGACTGATGAGTATATACTGCTTCAGGAATCAAACCATAATATCTCAATGCCGTTGACATTGAAATATACGAAGGTGCATAAAGATGATTGGCTATCAATTCACTCGAAAGCATCTTTCCTGAATGTTCAGGGTTGACTACATAAAGTCCTCTCTTCAATCTTATGATATAACCATTCTTCTCAAGCCAGGCAACTTTCTTATCTCGCGACCTAAGTTCTGGATATAACGATTCAATGATTGAAGTCGTTATAGGAATAGTTCCTATTTCTATTAATGTCTTATTCATGGCGCAAAAATAGTAATATTTTGAACAATAAAAGAGTTTTACCTTCTTTTTCTATTCAAAATATCACTATTTACAAGGTTTAAGAATTAATATCAATACAATTCTATGTTATCTATACTATGAAGGGGTGTTTATTCAGATTTTCTAATTCACATTCACAAATCACCAACACTAGTGTCAACTTTTTTTAGTGGACACTAGTGAATTTCAAATATGAATGAAGTTAGCAGAACACAAATGCCCGTTTTATCGAGATAATGTCCTATCCCATTTCATTAACAGTTCTTTTTCGTTGGTATTCGGATCAATCCTTTCCTCTGAAACAATAAAATGATGACGGAGATAAAACTGCAATGCCTTTCCGTTCTTTTCATATACGGCCAATGTCAAAGTAGAATGGCTTTGTTTAACGAACTCAATGAGTTTTGTACCTATACCGGACGATTGATGAAATTTATCTACAAATAATCCTGCAATATAGTCGCCTTCAAGCCCTACAAATCCGACAATCCCTTTTTCTGATTCATAGATATAGACTTCTGATACAGGCAGTATACCACGCATATACCCTTCATGATTCAACCAATAATCAGATGGAATGAATGAATGGGCCTGCATATTGCCATCTAACCATATTTTAATGATGGATTCTATCTCTGAAAGTTGAGGCTTACGTATTAATCGCATGTATTATTTCGAATGAATATTTGCTAAATTTCGAAACGAGATTTGGCAAATATAATTTTATTACTAAAGCAATTATTGATTCCATTTATTATTTTGCAAAAATAGTTGTTTTTTGCAGAATTATACGTGATTTAACTGATTTAGCATAAAAATAGACGATGTTTTGACAATGAGCGAACGATAATATAGTTTTTTTAGTAATTTTGTGCGCATAATTCATTTCAATCAAGAATAGTATGAAAAAGTTTGTATTGACAACAATAGCAATGGTGCTGGGGATGCAACTGGTGATGGCTCAGGGATTCAAGAATCCTGTATTGCCGGGATTTCATGCTGACCCAAGCGTGTGCCGTGCGGGCGACGACTTCTATCTCGTGAACAGCACGTTCCAGTATTTTCCGGGTGTGCCGGTCTTCCATTCGAAGGACCTGGTGAACTGGGAACAGGTGGGCAACTGTCTGACGCGCCCTTCGCAGGTTAACCTGAAAGGGCTTGACGGCAACAACGGCATCTATGCACCGACCATCCGCTACCACGAAGGTCGATTCTATATGGTGACGACAGTGTTCCCATCGCGCCGACATTTTTACGTGTGGACGGACAATCCCGCAGAGGAATGGTCGGAGCCTATCGTGATTGACTTCGCCATCGGCAGTTGCGACCCTACACTCTTTTGGGATGATGGCAAGTGCTATTTCCTGTGGAAGGAGGGCGACATCAAAATATGCGAAATTGATGTAGAAACGGGTAAGCAGTTGGGCGAAATCCATCACTTAGGAACGGGACTCGGAGGGCGCTATCCCGAAGGGCCGCACATCTATAAAAAGGACGGTTATTACTACCTGCTGCTGGCTGAGGGCGGTACGGAGCACGGGCATCATGTGAACATCCTGCGCAGCCGCAGTCTCTTCGGCCCTTACGAGCCGAACCCAGCCAATCCCATCCTCTCGCATTTCAACATGAAGATGCAGAACAGTCCGATACAGGGTCTTGGACACGCAGATTTGATTCAAGCCCCCGATAACTCGTGGTGGATGATTTGCTTGGGCTACCGTACCAGCGGATACCTGCAGCATGTGATGGGACGCGAGACGATGCTCGCTCCCGTGCAATGGGATCAGGGCGGCTGGCCTGTAGTAAATGGCGATGGTACGCTGCAGATAGATATGCATTGCCAGACACTACCCCTCGTCCCAATGAAACAAGACCCCGTGAAGGAAGAGTTTGATTACACCAAGCGCAATGCCCCTGCAGACAGCTATCATTCATTAGGTTTGCCAATGGGATGGATGAGCCTTTGTAATCCCAACTACTCCAAATACTCGTTGACGGAACGTAAGGGATTTCTACGCCTACGCCCCAGCACGATTGACCTCAGCGAGACTGCCAACCCTACCTTCGTTGCCCGCCGACAGACGGAACTTAACTTCACCGCCACTGCCCTGTTCGACCTCTCGCACCTGACGGAAGGTATGCAGGCCGGCATTACCGCCTATGCCGCACCGCTGAACCACTATGACGTGGTGGCAGAACGTCGCGACGGAAAACTCGTTGTCAAGTCCATCGTCCGTCTTGGCCAGACCTGCCATAGCGAAAAGGAGCTTCCGCTGAATACTGACAAAGTCTATCTCCGTATCACCTCCGACAAGGACTTCTACTATATGCAGGCATCATCCGATGGTATCAGTTTCACCCCGCTGGCCAAAATGGAATACCGTTTCCTAAGTACCGAGACTATTGGTGGATTCACCGGCGTAATGCTCGGCCTGTTTGCACAGAGCAGCCAAGATACAGTAGGCTATGTGGACGTTGATTGGTTTGAATACAAGTAAAATAGCGTGAGTTCGATCGAACCCACGCTATTCAGCGTATTTCATTCAATATCGATTTATCATCACATACTGCATTTCACATAATCCATGTGATCGGGCACCTGTCTTTCACATTTCCCGCTTTGTTTCTGATTGTTTTTTCACATTTCCCTGTTTTGTTATGGATGGACAGGGGCGATTATGAGCCCCCGTCCTATAATAGGCTTGAAAATATTCATCCGCATCAATGACGGATGAAAAGTAGGGAGCAACCAATTGGATTCTCACCTTTATACGTTGAAGTCAGTACCTTTATACCGTTAAGGTGCGGCTTTTATATCATTGAGGTACGGCTTTTATACCCTTTTCACCTTTGTCACGAAGCTTCTTCACCTTCGTCACGGAGTCTTTCCACCAAGGTGATGATACCTTTTCACCAAGGTGATGAGGGTATAAAGGTTGAACTTTTATGGTATAAAAGTGGTACTTTCATCGTGTCGAAGTATAACCTTTTTATGGTGTCCGCTGAAAGGTTTGCGGCCATCAATAAGAATAAAAAATGCCAAACCCCGATGATATACGGGATTTGGCAAATATGATGTTGTTGATAAAGAGCGACTACGCCTGTTTATTTCTCTTCACAACTGTATTGGAAGTAGTCAACATCTACGTAACCGCCTGTCTTCTTGGTGGCATAGTTGAAGATGCCGAACTTTGAACCCATGAAGAAGCGGCGATAGTCGAATACCATGCGGTAGTTCTTTGTACCGATTTGTGTCCACTGCTCGCCATCGAGGCTGTAGTAGAAGTTGGCGGCATCGCGTCCACCACCACGCTGGCCGGGACGGAACTCTCCGTCGAGGCGCAACCAGATTTTCGGTTGTTTGGCATTGAGGAGTTTGGTCAAGTCAACGGTTTCGATTACCTTTTCTTCTACATTGGTCACAGCTTTTTCGCGGTTGCTCAAGCTCACCTTCTGTTCACTCATCTCAAGTGTAATCTTCTTACCGTTCTTCTTGATAGTCAACACACCGCTATCACCATTAAAAGCTGTAAGACCTGCACAATCACCGTCCTTCATTTTCTTCAAATCCATGCAGATGTAACCACTACAAGCAGGTCCCTCCATACGCTGTGTCAATGTATTGGGAGCCAAATAGAGGTTGGGGACTACGCGGCTTGTCTTCAAACGCAAAAATCCTGGACGTTCAGTCAAACTCCATGCTTCATCCACAGGGTTATGATTCCATTGCCAGTGCAAACCCAACTTTGCATCTTCGAATTCGTCAGGAAGAACAATCTTCTTAACGGGTTGACCACTCTTGTAGGGACGCATGATGTCGGGAACTTTATAGTTCTCGTCACCCAACATTGGCCAACCATCAATCCATCTCACGGGTGACAGAGTCAGTACACGACCTACACCACCACGGTCTTGGAACATGATTCCGTACCAATCGCCCTCTTCGGTATCAACGATTGTACCTTGTGCCAAGTGTGAGAATCCGCCGAAATCGCTTTCCAGGATAGTAGTCTTTTCCCACTTTCCATTCAAGTCCTTTGTACGGTAGCACACTTCGCGGCGATGACGTCCTGGAGCATAAACGTGTGAAATAAGCAAGGCATAATAGGTCCCGTTATGCTTGATAACACGTGTACCTTCGAGCAAACCTGTTTCGTCCTCTTCGCGTTGGAAGTAGTGACGCAAGCTGCCCTCTACGACGCCTTTCAAGTCGCGTGTCAACTGGCACATCTCTCCTGTTCCGAAAAATACATACGGAGTACCGTCGTCATCGAAGAAGAGGGTTGCATCGTGGAAGTGACGCAGACGTGAGTGGATGGTCCAAGGACCTTCAGCCTTTTCGGCAGTGAAGATATAGGTGTCGCCCATTGCTCCGCTTTCATTGGGAGCCAGCAAGGCCCAGAACTTACCGTCGTGGTATTTCAAGGAAGTAGCCCATTGGCCACGGCCATATACAGTACCCACACCCTCACCCTTCTGCTGGTCGAGAGGCAATGAGAATGCCAAGTCATACTTCGGAGAATCGGTCAACTTATCAAAGATATAACCTACAGTCTCCCAGTTCTTCAAGTCTTTTGATGCCATCACAGGTGCACCGGGCATCAGGTGCATGGTGGTGCTGACCAGATAGAATGTATCACCCACACGGATAACATCGGGGTCGGGGCAATCGGCCCACAACATCGGATTCTTAATCGGCGCTACCCTTATCGGCTGAGCTACACCAACGGCGCACAGCAAACTCACAAATAGAATAGAAAATAAATGTTTCATAATGGTAAATATTAAAGATTATTCTTGTCGTTTTTTTATATCGTTGGGCAAAGATAAGTAAATTTTAATTAAGAGAGCACTATAAAAACATTTTTTGTGCGTTGGGGATAAAAAATAAATAAGCCCTCCCCATATAAAGCGAAAGAGTGTGTCAACTTGTGACACACCCTCTCTGCAAAATATTTCAGGGGTTAACGATGCTTTTCAGTGCAGAGCCAAAGATAATGTATTGTGTATTTCCAGCAATGGTACCTTCATTCTGTCCCCAAAGGAAAGGCCAGTCATCGTAGTTCTCGAAGTGGTCGGGACGACGGAAGAGCAAACCGGGAGCCACGTTACCGGGAATGAATGAAAAGTCTGCACGATTGTTTCCATAAAATACCTCCTTCGGACGAGCGGCACCCACTACGGCCACAAATGAGTAGTTGTGATAAGGATGGCAACCATAGAGCCATTCTGCCGCACGGAAGATTACATCGCGACGAATAATGTCGGGGAAATAAATATGGGCAAAGCAAACTGTGGTTCCGAAACTAAGCACCTGACCACCTCCGGCCCAGTTTCCTAATCCAATAGGAAGTCCGTAAGGATTCTGTACCGCCAACGTATCAATATACGCTGCATATTCCTTTACATAAGGACGCAGACGTTCGCGATACGAATCATCCATAAAAGGAATAGCATCAAGAGCTGTCTGCATGGTAGAAGTAGCATTACGGTCGAGTGCAGCCCAAATCTGTGCATTGAAATTATCCAGATACTGCTGTTCGCGTGTAGCCGCATAGAGTTGCAGATTGGTATCCAAGCTGTTTCCTCTACCATTGCGCTGTCCGCGACGGTTCTTGGCCATCAATTCTGTAGCCTCGTTCATAAGGCGCTTCGATTGGGTAAGGGCACGTTGAGCCAATTCGTCATTATACCCCTGCAAAGCACGACTGGCCGCAGCAAACATAGTAGCAGCCCGGAAGTCGAGGCTCGGATTACGGGTTGTAAATGCCCACATATCATCAGGCGTACCGCTGGATTTACCATCAGCCGACACTTCATAAGGCTTCAAACTAGGGTCATAGTGCAAGCCGTCTGTGATGCTGGCTGCATCGCCCAAGTGATGATAATTGTCGAGCACCGAATTGGAGAGTGTCGACGCCATGTGACCAATCTGTTCGGCTTGTGCCACAAGGTTCAGCGTACCATGTTCAATGAATTGCAATACATCGGGTACACCATCCGGACGATGCAAATCCACATAGCGTTGCTGTTGGCTGACAAATGTTTCATCGCGCATAGGTTTGAACAGTTCCCAAGTGCGGATAAAGTTGTGCACCACATTGATATTTGAACCCGTTTCGATATCAAAGTCACCCGCATCGAAGAAACCACCGACATTCAATCCAGGAATCAACTCCAACGGTTTGTATTTAGTGTCGGTAGTAGCACCTTGACTATGCAAATCGAAGTGGTCGCTTTCCGGTGCTTGAAGATACCCCTCACGGAATGGTTCGCCATGCCACGTACGGTATCCCTCAGTCACATACATGTGATTCATGTGAATGGGCACCCACACATCTGTTGTAGCATCCGTTATTTTGTCGTAGACATGTTCATCAATAAGGAAATTGTTGGTCTTAGTTTCGCCATACTGAATATAATAGACACCAGGTTGTTTAACAGATGAGAAGTCGAACTTTACATAATTATATTTAAAGTATGCTCCCCATTCCTTGATATTGCCACGGAAGACTTCTGCGGTGGTTCCATCCTCTTTGATGCGCATCAATGAGGCCTGCGACAATGGGGTATCGTTCTTATCCAATTCAATAACGGCCACCTTGGGTTGGTCGGGTTGATAGCCCACTTGGGAGAATCCGATATTCGGTTCGCGAATCCAGTTGGGGATAGCATGCGGTTCAACCGTCCAAGTAACCACCTTTCCAGTCTTACCGGCGGGCAACACGCTACGCAAAACAAACCATCCATTCTGTGCCAACATACGTCCATCGTACAGACGCAACTCTGCATCCTCGCTGCTGACACGGATTGTACGCTCGGGAGTATCAGATGCCAATATGATGTTATGACCGGTTTCAATGGGCAGGGGGTCAACAAAGCGGTCGGTACCACGATCATCATACGTCTTGAATCCCTTGAACTGACGAGGTTTCTCACTGTTAGGACGTGTCACCGTCTGACTGGTAGCATAACGGGGAAGGCGGCCCAATCGTCCATCCGTAACAAAGGTCTTCAACCAATACTGCGAAGGAAGAAATTCCAAATTAAAACCTGCCTCGCCTGCCAATTCTTCAGGCACAGGTTTGTCGAGCCAAACGGCAATCTCCACGGCCTTACCTTTGGCCGTAACCACTACGCGGCTATCAAAGTCGTAATCATCGTAGCGCATGGCCACTTCAATACTGCCTTCTTCGCGATTGACCTTACGGCTGGTCATCTTCGGAACCAAGTCCCACTGTTCAGGGGTATTGTTCAAGCGCACAGCTCCACCTTGTACCGTACGCACACCATGGTGAATAATCTCAATACCCGAGTTCTTCTCGTCATTGAAACCTCCGTTAAAACTATTGCTGAACACCAGCACATTCACTCCTTGCCGTTCGAAATACTCACGGTCGTTCAGTTGTAAATCCTGTGCATACCCGAGGCTTGCCGCCATCAGTAACATGCCGAATAAAGATGTCTTTTTCATATAATAAACTATTAGTATCTGTATTACAATTCCATTATCAGTTTTCATCTTGTCTTTTCTGCGAAGACAAGAACTTTATGTTACATCAATTCACAACAATCCGTCAGATTTCATGTAAATATTTTTTGCAAATATAGATGTTTTAGATAGATTTCCAAAATTTTTCACTAATTTTGTACCATAATTTTAAGAGAAAGATAAAATCATGGAGTATTTTAGAGACAAAGTTGCCGTTATCACCGGTGGTGCACAAGGCATTGGACGTTGCATTGCCGAAGAGTTCAAAAAAGCGGGCGCACATGTCTGCATCATAGATAAACAGGAGGGGAATCATTTTGTAGGTGACATTTCCGACAAACAAGTTCTGGAGAAGTTTGTCCAAGAGGTTATCAATAAATATGGAAGGGTTGACTATCTTGTCAACAATGCCATACCACTGACGAAAGGTATAAACGAATGTACGTATGAGGAATTCCAATATGCCATGAGTGTTGGTGTAACTGCTCCATTCTATCTTGCCAAACTCTTTGCGCCTTATTTCACCAAAGAGGCGGTCATTGTAAACATCTCGTCATCCAGAGACCGTATGAGCCAACCGCAAACCGAGAGCTATACGGCCGCTAAGGGAGGTATAGCTGCCTTGACTCATGCCTTGGCCGTAAGCCTTGCAGGAAGGGTGCGAGTCAATTCCATATCGCCGGGATGGATAGATACAAATTACACCATTTATGAAGGGCCGGATGCCACACAGCAATTAGTAAAGCGTGTTGGCAATCCAATGGATATTGCCAATATGGTACTATACCTATGTTCTGAAAAAGCAGGATTTATCTCGGGAGAAAACATCTGCATCGACGGTGGTATGACTCATCAGATGATTTATCATGGCGATCATGGATGGAGATTAGAGGAATAACTCCTTGCTGTGATCAATAAAAAGTTGAAAAATAAAAAAGAGAGTGTGTGCATATAAAATGTGAAGTGAACCCCAGAAGTTTTTTGTCTAACTTCTGGGGTTCACTTCAAAATGACACACACTCTCTTTTTTATTTAGTTTTGAGTATTAATTACCAAGAGGTTTGATTGTTATCACCCGGTCGTAAGCCTCAGGTTTCACTCTATACTCATCGAGCACATAGATGCTTGTACATCCTACACCCGTGGTGTTGTAGTCGAGGTTCAGCGTATAACGGTCCTCTTGAGGTTGCAATTGGTAGGTGAACTGGCTCTTGGTGAGGTTGTCAGTCGAGAACTGGTAAGCATTGAAGTTGAAGTGCTCGTCCATCGAGATTTGCACACCCTTACCCTCCTTGTTCAAGAGTTGCACGTAGCGGTTTTCAGTGCGTAGTGCATGATCCTGAGGCAAGAGATAAGGTTCGTACATGTCGGCCACACTCTTTTTCCAGATGCCTACGGGATAACCCGTCTTACGGTCGGGATAGTTCTCCTCGGGGCCACGTCCGTACCAAGTGATTTGGTCAAACTCATTGTTCACCTGGGTGGTGAATCCGATACGTGGAAGCATTTCGGGCAATTTGCCTTGCGGGCTCATGTGGTTGCGGATGCTCACCGTACCATCGTCATAGAAATGATAGGTGTAGTCGATGCTGAATCCTGCCAATTGCACACCTTGGATATAGAGGTCAAGTTGTCCGTAGGATGAGGCTCCCACCTGCACCAGTTGGTGTACGGTCACGATGGTTTCGTGTTCGTTTTGTGTCAGCTCTATCTCGGCCGGACGGATGAGCAATTGGGTCAATCCCTTCGAGTAGAAGAGTGTCGATACCATGTTGCCCCATCCTTCTGCATATCCACCATTCACGCGGAAGGCATTCCATGAGTCAAACTCGTTGGCCAGTGGTGCACGCCACAGGTTGAAGGCGAGTGGCTCTTTCAGCAACTCCTTACCTCCGCACTCGATTTGTGCCAGGTTACCCGTGCTCTTGTCTATTGCGTAGGCAAATCCCTGTCCGCTTATCTTTATCTGCTTGTCATCCTCTACGGCTTTCACTTGGGTTGAAGTGAGTTTCTCCACCGGTGCGGGCTTATTCCATGAGGTCAATTCCAACTGGTCCCAAGCCACTTCATGTCCGGCCTTTGCCCACACTTCGTCCTTCTTCAGTGTAGAGGTTATCATCACGCGATACTCCTTGCCGGGTACGATAGTGGGTTTGCGATACGGAATCTTCACCACCTGCTTCTTGCCGGGAGCGGTGTTGAATTGTATGTCACCCTCTTGCAACACCTCTCCGTCGGCCATCAGTGCCCAGTGCGAAGCGTATTGTGTAAGGTCGGTGAAGTGGAGTCGGTTGGTCACCTCTGCCTCGCCACTATCTGCATTTATCAGGCGTACGCTCAATGGTTGGGTAGTCCACTTCATCTGCTTCATTTCGGGTTGCACGGTGCGGTCGGGCCAGATACATCCGTAGGTACGCATGTTGGCTGCTACGGTGTAGAAGGTTCCCTCGTCACCATTTCCATCAAATGTCAGGTAGAGTACGGCATCCTCGGCCTTACCCTCTCCGTCAGCCAGACACTTGTCGTAGATGGCCACATTGTCCATCTGCGCATCAGCGGTATAGGTGGTTTGCACGTCCTGTGCATGGTTGCCTGCCAATCGTCCGATGTTCACCGGATAGGGGAAGTTGCTTATCTTTCCGCGCTCCTGTGAGCCACCTCCACGTCGGTTGTTTTGTGGAGCTTTGGGGGCGGTTGATTCAGTGCCCTTCAGTTCGCCATCGATGTAGAGTTTCATCTCCTTGCTATCCCATGAGGCGGTCACGTGGTGCCACTCGCCCACCCAGTTTTCTGGCAAATCCACGTCAAGGGTGTGTTTCACTCCCGAGTGGAGGTAGAATTGGAGTTTGTCCTTACCCTTCTGCACCACACCGAATTGAGTGTTTCCTTTGGTCACATAGGGTGCTCCCTCGTGCATACCGCTCAGTTTTCCGGGCTTCACGTCGAAGCTGATGGTCAGTGCATTGCCGTTCAGCTCCACATTCTTGCTACGATACACCTCCACCCACTCGTCGTGTCCGTTCAGGTGCAGCACTCCGTCCTTCACATGAGCGTTGCTCATCAGGTGTACGGGGGTGTTGTAGGGCGAGTTGTCCTTCAAGGGGCGTATGCGCTCTGTCAATCCGGGGTTCACAAAGTCCCACAGGGCACCACCCATCACACGCGGATGGCGACGGATGACATCCCAAAACTCGTCAAGTCCACCTCCCGCATTACCTGCCACCGACAGGTATTCGTCCATGAACGAGGGGCGCGGGTCTTGTTCTTCGGGCACCATGGCCGTGTTCATCTCCAGTTCGTAAGGTGTCGGGTATCGGGGGCCGATAATTTCCTCACCCGGGTGTGCATAGGCATTTCCTCCATACATAAAGTAGCGTGTGGGGTCAAGTCGCTTACCTTCCTTGACTACCTCGGTGATGAGGGGACCCTCTCCACTCTCGTTACCTGCACTCCAGAAGAGCACACTCGCATGGTTACGGTCGCGGAGCACCATCTGTTGCACGCGCTCAAGGTACATTTCGCGGAAGCGCTGGTCGTTCGATACATATTCCGTAGCATGTGCCTCGTCACCCGTCTCATCGATGATGTAGAGGCCATATTCGTCCGCCAGCTCCAGATACTTGTTCACGGGTGGATAGTGCGAGATGCGCACCGAGTTGAAGTTGTGTTGCTTCAGTATCTCCATATCCTTGCGGATGGTGGTCTCGTCCATCACGTGTCCCAGTTCGGGGTGTTGCATGTGTGTGTTGATGGAGTTCACCTTGATGGGTTGTCCGTTCAGGTAGAATGTCTGGTGGCGTATTTCCGTCTCCTTGAATCCCATTTTGCTTGATATCTGCTGGATGGCTTTTCCACCCTCGGCCAGCAACTCCAGCTTCAGGGTGTAGAGTGTGGGTGTCTCTGCCGTCCATTTGGCGGGGTTGGCAATGTGTGCCGACAGGTTGAGCGACTTCTTTCCTTTGCCGTTCATGGCAAATTTCTCCGTTGTCATCTCTTTCACCTTGCTTCCCTTGGCGTCGGTCAGTGTAGCACGCACACTATAGGTAGCGTTTGCCTCCTCGTAGCTCTTCACGTCCACGGCGAGGTTCAGCTGGGCATCCTTGTATTGCTCGTCCAGGTCGGTGGTCACAAACCAGTCAAACAGGCGTGTCTTGGGTGTGGCATAGAGGGTCACATCGTCAAAGATACCAGCCAGGCGCCAGTAGTCCTGTCCCTCCAGGTAGTATCCGTCGCTATACTTCACCACGCACACGGCAATGGTGTTCTTCCCTGCCTTCAGCAACGGGGTGATGTCGTATTCAGCCGGCTCCTGTCCACCCTCGTTGTATCCAGCTTGCTGGCCGTTGATCCAGATGAACGAGGCGCTCTGGGTTTTCTCCATGCGAAGGAACACCTGTTGTCCCTTCCAATCGTTAGGCAGAGTGAAGGTGCGTCGGTAAGCACCCGTGGGGTTATATTCGCGGGGCACATTCGGAGGAGTAGCCTTGAAGGGGGTGGGCACATTGCGGAATAGTGGGTCGCCATATCCCTTCATCTCCCAGTTGCTGGGTACCTCTATCTTGTCCCATTTGCCATCCTTGAAGCCGGGTTTGAAGAAGTCCTGTGGCACCTCTTCGGGAGTGTTGGCAAAGAAGAATCGCCACTGGCCATTGAGCGACATGTGCTTGTCGGCCACATAAAAGGCGTGTCCCTCCTCCTGATTCTCTTCAAATACCGAGAGGTCCTCGATGTAGTCATAAATCCGTTCAAGATACTGTGCTTGAATTTGCAATGAACCGATTAGTGTCACCGCCAAAGTTAATGATTTCTTTAATATGTTTGTATTCATAAAAGGATATATTTATTGAACTTTATCAATTGTCTTAATGCTATTTTTATAAATTCATGATGTCCCTTTTTTTTGTTTTTGGACTAAATCGTCATTTATATGTAAATATTTGTGGCAAATGTAGACATTATTTGATAGTTTACCAAAGTTTTGTGTATTTTTGTAGCAAAATTGGGAACAATACATTATAACTAATAAAATAGATATAAATTATTATGCGTATAGCCATATATGGTGCCGGTTCATTAGGCACAATCCTTGGAGCATACATCAATAAAGGCGGTGTGCCTGTTGAGTTAATCAATCGTAACAAAGCACATGTGGAAGCTTTGCAGAAGAAAGGCGCACAAGTCGTCGGTACGGTTCAGTTTACGCAAACCGTCATTGCATATTCTCCAGAGGAGATGAGCGGTCAATACGATATCTTTTTTCTTATGACCAAACAGCAACAGAATGCTGAGGTTGTCCAGATGCTTAAAAAATATCTTGCCTCTGATGGCGTGTTGGTGACATTCCAGAATGGTCTGCCCGAAGTGGGTATTGCTGATATTTTGGGTGAAGAGCGAGTGCTTGGATGCACCGTGGCGTGGGGAGCCACAATGAAAGAATCAGGAAGGTGCGAACTCACAAGTGAACCCGATGCCCTTTCATTCTCATTGGGTGCAATCTCTGAAAAGAAGAGCAAACATTTCGCCAAAGTAAAAGAGTTGTTAGAAATGATGGGTACGGTGGATGTGGAAGAAAACTTCCTAGGTACCCGATGGAGCAAATTGCTTATCAATTCTGCCTTTTCGGGTATGAGTGCTGTACTTGGATGTACCTTTGGTGAAGCAGCAAAGCCTCGTGAATCGCGTCGCATTGTACAAGCGTTGATAAAAGAATGTATTGATGTATGCAAAGTTGGAGGTATCCGCATTGAACCTGTTCAAGGAAAGGACATAGTGAAGTTGCTTGATTACACTAATCCTCTAAAGCGCGCATTTTCATTCTTCATCATACCCATTGCTATCCGCAAACATGCCAAACTGAAAGCTAGTATGTTGCAGGACCTCGAAAAAGGAAAACTCACCGAGGTGGATGCCATCAATGGAGCTGTTTCTGACTATGGCCGAAAGGTTGGATGCCCCACACCGATGAACGATCGTGTAGTAGAAATTATTCACAAGATAGAACAAGGTATATTATACCCAAGCTTTGATAATCTGCAATATTTCATGTAATTTTTGAACAATGAAGATTGGTGCCCTTGCATATATTAATATATAATAAGGTACTAAATATAATAAGGTGACAGATGATTGACTCTATTAATCTTTTTCAATGGGCAATTCTTTCGCTCACAGCCTTGTGCATAGGCATGTCTAAGACGGGAGTACAGGGGATGATGTTGCTCGTTGTACCCTATATGGCTATGGCATTTGGTGCAAAGGAGTCTACCGGTGTTATCCTGCCTATGCTTTGTATGGCCGATATCATAGCCGTGGCTTATTACAAGCGTATTGCAGACTGGAAGGTGGTTATTAAATTGTTACCTACAGCTATACTCGGATTCTTTGTTGCCATTTTGGTAGACAAACTGATTCCTGCCAACGAATTTCGTCAATTGATGGGGTGGACACTCGCCTTGGCATTGGTGGTGATGATATGGAGTGAAGTATTCGGTAAGGAGAATCGTTGGATGAAAAAGTGGTGGTACTCCGCTATCTTCGGATTGCTTGGTGGTTTTACCACGATGATTGGCAATGCGGCTGGCCCCGTGTTGTCCGTCTATCTACTTTCCATGCGCAAGGATAAGATGGAGTATATCGGCATCAATGCATGGTTTTTTCTGGTGGTGAATCTCTTGAAAGTGCCACTTCAAGTATTTGTATGGGACAACATTACATGGCACACATTATTGCTCAATCTCTTCATGCTCCCAGTCATCGGGATAGGAGCTTGGTTAGGCATCCGTATTATAAGGATGTTTCCTGAAATGGCATTTCGCAGATTCATTCAAATCGTTACCATATTGTCGGTTGTGATGATGATGGTGGGATAACCAAAATAAAAAAAATAGATATGGATATAGAAAGCGCAAGAGAGTATTGCCTCTCACTTCCTCAAACAACAGAGGATTTCCCGTTTGACGAAACAACACTGGTTTTCCGCATCGGCGGGAAGATTTTTGCCATGATGGATTTGGAGAATACCGAATGGTTTGTTCTGAAGTGCCAACCCGAATATGCAATTGAACTACGCGAACGCCATCCCGAAATTGTACCGGCTTGGCACATGAATAAAAAACATTGGAACCAACTGAACCTCTTTGGAAATTTACCCGATAACCTTGTGCAATCACTCATCCGGCACAGTTACAACGAAGTGGTAAAGAAGATGCCTCGAAAATTGAAGTCAGAAAAGGGGATTTCTGTATTATACGACAAGGAAAAATAAAAATTAATAAACACTTTTGTGTAGAAAAAAGACTTTTCTTTCTTTTCTACAGAGAAAAAAGTGTATATTTGCCCACTAATAATTAATTACCATTAAACAAACAGACTATCATGGAGATAAAAAGAACTATTTGGGGATTGATGTTGTTAGTTGGCACATTGTTTGTTGCCTGCGCCCAATCCAAGTACGACGTTACAAAACTACAACGTGAAGAATTAGGACGTGGTGTAATGGCCATTCGTCAAAACGAATCTGAAACTTGCCTTACATGGCGCTACCTCTCCAGTGATCCGTTGGAAACATCCTTCAACATTTATCGCAACGGGCAACAAGTAGCCACCGTACCAGCCGGCAAAGCCACCATGTGGGTTGACAAGGAGGGAAGTATCCAAGCAACCACCTATGAAGTGCGCCCTGTGGTGGATGGAACAGAAACCCATAAGGCTGACGGAAAGTTTACACTCCCTGCCAATGCACAAGTGGGATATTTGAACATTCCTTTGCAAAAACCTGCAGACGGAAAAACTCCCTCTGGACAAACTTATACCTACAGTGCCGGCGATGCCAGCATTGGCGATGTGGACGGTGATGGTGAATATGAAATCATCCTTAAATGGGACCCCAGCAACGCGCACGACAATGCACACGATGGTTACACGGGAAATGTGTATTTCGATTGCTACCGCCTCACAGGCGAGCACCTGTGGCGTATCGACCTTGGACGCAACATCCGTGCCGGTGCACACTATACCCAATTCATGGTATACGATTTGGATGGAGACAATCGCGCTGAAGTGGTAATGAAGACTGGCGACGGCACCGTGGATGGAGTAGGCAAAGTGATTGGCGATGCCAATGCCGACTGGCGCGAAATGGGCGACACAGTAGGTCAATACCAACGCATGCAAGAGTATGAACGCATGATGAAGGAGCGCGAACAGCAAATGAAAAGCGGCCAACAACCACGTCAACCGCAAAGGAATGGCCAACGCAATGGTCAACAACGCAATCGCTTCCGTTCGTTCACTCCCCAAAACCAAGGGCGCATCCTCACAGGTCCTGAATACCTCACCGTCTTCAGCGGATTGACAGGCGAAGCACTTTGCACCATCGACTATGTCCCCGAACGGGGAGACTTGGCCGGTTGGGGAGACACACGCGCCAATCGCTCTGACCGCTATCTGGCCTGTGTAGCCTATTTGGATGGCGTACACCCCAGCGTAGTAATGTGTCGCGGATACTACACCCGTACCGTATTGGCCGCATTCGATTGGGACGGCAAGCAATTGAAGCAGCATTGGGTATTTGACTCCAACGAGGAAGGAAACAAGGACTTTGCCGGACAAGGGAATCACAACCTGCGAGTAGGCGATGTGGATGGCGACGGATGCGACGAAATCATCTATGGCGCCATGGCTGTTGACCACAATGGCAAGGGACTCTACACCACTCGCTTAGGACATGGTGATGCCATGCATCTAACAGCCTTCTTCCCTGATTCGGACAAGTTGCAAGTGTGGGATTGCCACGAAAACAAGCGCGATGGCTCAACCTTCCGCGATGCAGCAACAGGCGAAATACTCTTCCAAGTAAAATCAGGGGATGATGTAGGGCGTTGTATGGCTGCTGACATTGACCCCACCTCATGGGGTGTGGAAATGTGGTCACTTGCAACAGGCGGCATCCGCAATGTGAAAGGCGAACTCATCAATAGCGACCCAGGACGTCTGCCGTGCAACATGGCCGTATGGTGGGATGGTGACCTCTCACGCGAACTACTCGATGGGAACCGCATATCCAAATACAAATGGGAAAGCAAGAAGTGCGAAGAGTTAGTAAGCCTTGAAGGTCTGCGCGTCAATGGAACAAAGAGCAATCCCTGCCTTCATGCAGACATTGTGGGAGACTGGCGCGAAGAGGTTCTTCTGCGTACCGAAGATAATTCAGCCTTGCGTCTTTATGTATCAACCATCCCTACTGATTATCGTTTCCATACATTCCTTGAAGACCCTGTTTACCGCATTAGCATCGCCACACAGAACGTAGCTTACAACCAACCTACACAACAAGGATTCTATTTTGGAACAGACTTGCAGGAAGGTCTTTTCCGTGGATTTGAAATAAAGAGATAACATATAAAAAGATGAAAAATAGAATTTTAAGCACGGCAATCCTTGCCACAATGTTGAGCGCATGTGGCGCGCCACAAGGAGACACAGACAAGGAAGCTGTCATCAACGACTCAAATACTCCACTGCATTTGATGCAACCAGAGTATAAAACTCCCTATGGAGTAGTTTCCGTAGAGGAAGTAAAAGAGGATATGGATCGTGTACTCCATTATTTGGAATCATGTACACCTACTCGCGTAGTAAATGAAAAAACAGGTGAAACCATCACAGATTATGCAAACATGGGCACCGATGCCCAACTTGAGCGGGGAACTTTCCGCTTGGCCAGCTACGAATGGGGAGTAACCTATTCAGCCATGTTGGCTGCAGCTGAAGCTACAGGCGATCAGGCTTACATGGATTATGTCATCAACCGTTTCAACTTCTTGGCTGAAGTAGCTCCATATTTCCGAGCTTTACACGAAACACACGGAAAGATTGATCCACAGATGCGACAGATTCTTGACCCTCATGCGCTGGACGATGCAGGTGCGGTATGTGCTGCGATGGTAAAGGCACAATTGAAGGATCCCTCATTGCCTGTCACTCCACTGATTGAGAATTACATCAACTACATCATGAATGGCGAATACCGCTTGGCCGATGGGACTTTTGCCCGTACACGTCCGTTCCGCAATACTGTTTGGCTTGACGACATGTTCATGGGTATCCCACCTGTAGCATGGTACTCAGTAATTGCCGGTGATGAACAATCCCGTTACCAAGCTGAAGCCGTACGACAAGTACTTCAATTTGCCGAACGCATGTGGGTACCCGAAAAGAACCTCTTCCGCCACGGTTGGGTAGAAAGCATGGAAGACCATCCTTCGTTCCATTGGGGACGCGCCAACGGATGGGCCATTCTTACCATGTGCGAAGTATTGGATGTACTTCCAGAAGATTATCCTAAACGTGACGAAATTATGACCCTTTATCGTAAGCACGTACGCGGATTGGCTGCGTTACAGAGTGGTGAAGGTTTTTGGCATCAATTGCTCGACCGTAATGATTCATATTTAGAAACATCTGCAACAGCCATCTATGCATACTGTATAGCCCACGGAATCAATAAAGGTTGGTTGGATGCCATGACTTATGGCCCGGTAGCCATGCTTGCATGGCATGCTGTAACAACACAAATTGATGAACAAGGACAAGTGGGTGGCACATGTGTTGGTACCGGTATGGCTTTCGACCCCGCTTTCTATTATTACCGTCCCGTGCACAAGATGGCAGCACACGGTTATGGTCCCGTGATTTGGGCTGGTGCAGAAGTCATCAACTTACTGAAGAACCAGCATCCGAAAATGAACGACAGTGCAGTACAATTCTATCGTACAGAACAGAAAACAGACAAGCCCATCTTCCATGAGGGGAATGTTGAGAAACTAATTTTGTAATAATAAGCAGTTAGAGAAGTTATTGATAATTTCTCTAACCGTTTTTCTCTTAGAATATTATTAACTCATATAATAAAGCAATCATGAAAAGAGAAGCATTCAAAATGTTCCTGAAGCCAGGCTTCGAGGAAGAATACGAAAGACGCCATGCCGCCATTTGGCCCGAGTTGAAAGAGCTACTCTCACAAAACGGCGTGTATGATTATTCCATTTATTGGGACAAAGAGACAAATATTCTTTTTGCATTCCAAAAAACACGTGGCGAAGAGTCTTCACAAGACATGGGAACCAATCCCATCGTACAGAAGTGGTGGGACTATATGGCCGACATCATGGAGGTGAATCCCGACAATTCTCCTATCTCCATTCCTTTGCCCGAAGTATTCCACATGGATTAAAAGCCCAAAGGCATAATAGAAAAAGGGCGCATCCACTATGGATGTGCCCTTTTCTGTTTCTAACCAGTGTATGATTACGCATTAACGCGCTTTTCTGCAATTCTGGCCTTCTTACCGGTAAGTTTACGCAAGTAGTACAACTTAGCGCGACGAACCTTACCAATTTTGTTGACAGTGATGCTGTCGATTGCCGGAGACTCGAGGGGGAAGATACGCTCTACACCAACAGTTCCTGACATCTTGCGCACGGTAAAACGCTTCTTATTTCCGTGACCTGCAATTTTGATAACAACACCGCGGTACAACTGTACACGCTCCTTGTTACCCTCAACGATACGGTATGCTACGGTTACAGTATCACCAGCCTTGAATGAGGGATGCTCCTTACCGGTAGCAAATGCTTCTTCAGCAATTTTAATTAAATCCATTGTAAATTTGTTATTAAATTGTTTATCGTTACTACGCAACATATCAAATCACTCTACTTTTTGACAGCGATTGCGCGAAAGCGGGTGCAAAGTAACTAATTATTCAGCACATAGCCAAAAAACTATACTCATTTTTTAAGATAAAGGTGCATTTTCTTGCTTAGAGTCTGACTTTTGGACTTTATTACCGTGCAAATTGTTCAAGAAACGACGTACATCCTCCCTTAACCGTTGATAAAGTGGAGCATCCTTGTAACCAATGTTTTTCCGTAGAATGAAGTCGATACCCGCTTGGCTGTGCTGATAACAAGTCAGTTCGTTCTGCATCTGTTGATTGTGGTCAGCCAACATCTTTATTTCCAATTCACGCTCGCGACGCAATTGAGCACAAATGGGATGCAACAACTTCAAAACTACATTCTCAAAAAGATTATGTCCTTGAATGAAGAGATAAGTGGTTTCGGGGGTGACTCCCAACTGCTTCAACTCCTCTTGCAGAGCTTTTACTTCGGTTCGGACACGTGAATAACGATTTTCCAACCAATTCAATTTACGCCGTACACGAGCTGCAACTTCGTTTAATGCTTCTTCAGGTTGACGCAAGTTGACAGAACTTAATGCTACCGTATTATTGAAATCAGTTATGGAAAATTTATTAAGTATACGCTTACGATAAAACCATACAGACCATGCAAAAAGTGGAAAAATTGTCTGAGAATATAGTCGCATGAAAGCAGGAATGTCTATCACTATACGATCGTTCAATGTTGCCATCACACAAGCCTCATGCAAACTCTCTGCATAACACTGAAAGTTATCAATCGCATAAGCATAGGTGTGCATCACATAACGGCTACGGATAATTTGTCGCGAAGTGCTGGTTGCACCTTGTAACAAGTAATCGTAATCGGCATCCACACAAGCTATCATATTTTGTCCCAATCCTTGTCCCAATCGGTTCATCAAGGCAGCCTTCTTGCCTTTTACCAACGATTCAGACGAAGGTAACATCACCTCAAAGTAATATTCTTCATCCTCGAACTCACTCAACAACGAGCGCCAAAAGAATACATCATCGTAACTCTCTACATAAGCCACGATTTTCTTCCGAGCCTTTTTCGGACGTAGCAAATTAGCAGCTGCGATGTATTGCGACGTAATGTTGTCGGCAAGCCTTTTCCCCATGGATATATATTATAAGGTTTTGACTTTTTTCTTAATCTTATTCTGTGATATCACTTACTTCTGTGACTGCATCCTGCCACCCGTTCATAATAACGGCAGGCGAATGAGTGGTAAGAATTATTTGAACATTATGATTCAACCTCCGAATAAGTTCGATGAGATGCTGTTGCCATTCGATATGCAGGCTCACTTCCGGTTCATCCATGAAGAGCACACAAGGCTGCCCATCTTGGACGAGCACCGTCAGCAGGATAACAAGCAATTGTTTTTCGCCCGACGAGAGTTGGTAAGGATATAGCATTTCTCCTTCTTGTTCAAACATAATCTCGTTGTTCTGCCGAATAATGCGCTTATCGGTTTCGCTGAACAACTCATCCACCATATCTTGAAACATCTTTTTAGGTTCCGACAACAATGCAGCCTGAGTTTGTCCATCGGGGGTTCCGTTAGTCAACTGTTCGATAATGCGGTTACCCACGTTCACCTGATAATCAAGATAGCGACGTTGCAACTGATAAAGTTGCCAGTCCAATTCTGTCTTCACATTTTTATCGGCCATTTTCTCCAACAAGTCGCCATGCAACAAGGGACGGTCGAAACTACGAATGACATCAAAGCGGATGTCCGTAGCATCTTCGGGATGAAATACCATCTTCACCGATGCCGTACCTGCACTGAATGAATGATTTTCCAATACATTCAGCGATCGTACTGACTCATTCAGAATCGTACTCTTTCCTATTCCGTTGATGCCACTCAGGATATTCACATCAGGACGCAGATTCCATACTATATTCTTTTTACCCCAAAGGGCCTTGATTTCTATTTTTTGAATGTATTCGGCAAACTTTTTCATACGTCAACTCAAATGTCTTTTTACTTATTCGGCAAATGTAGAGAACTTTTACGAATATACCAACTTTTCTGTCGGCAATATTCCATTTCTTTCGTTGTTTACTCCATGAATCCTTGTCGTTTCAACACCTCAATGAGCGAAGCTGACATAGCTACATTTCCTTCGCGGGTGTATCGGATATCAGTGAAAATCTGAGCCAAAGTCTCCTTTTTATTTATTTCCACAAAATGCTGATTCTCGGGGAGAGCCTCCTTAGGTGAATAATAACGGTCAATGTCAGCCGGTGTATAGTCTTTATAACTCTCCTCATGAATGAATGAGGTCAAAGGCAAACGGTCGGTTTGTGGAGGGCATTCGTCTGGCCAACCTATGGTAATGGTTGCTACAGGCACTACCAAACGGGGCAAATCAAGTATATCAATAATAGCACCGGCATTATAGATGGTAGTTCCAAGGTAGCAAATCCCCAGCCCCTTCTCTTCGGCCAGATTGCAAAAGTTCTGACAAAGGAGCAGAGTATCGCTGGCTGCATTCATAAAGGAGAGGAAATTATCGTATCCTGGATCCGCCTTGCGATTAAGACACCACTGGGTCGTACGGTTGAAGTCAGCACAAAAGGTAAGTACCACAGGCGCTCCCTTTACCATCGGCTGGTTGAAGTGAGCAGGCGCAAGGCGTTCCTTCATCGCCATGTCGCGTGTCACCACCACACTGTACAACTGCAAGTTACCCATTGTCTGTGCCCGTGCAGCTGTCTCAAGCAGTTCGTTCAACAACGTTGCACTTACATCATCACTCGTATATTTGCGGATACTCCGCCTGTTCTTGATAGTCTCCATATAGTTTCGGTTTCAGAATTATGATTGCAAAAGTACACTTTTTCTTCGACACTCCCAAAGAAACGGCGTTTCGATTTGAAGGAGTAAACACTTCTATTGTTTTTTTGTCTCTTATTGCGCTAATAATTGCAAATAAAACTGTATCTTTGCAAACGAATTAAAGATATATACGTATGAGTAATTATCATTTTTCTGTCTTGGTACACAAGCAAGCAGATAAGTACGAAAACCGCGAAGCTCTGAGATACAGGGACTATGATACAAATCAATGGGAATCTATTACGTGGCGCAATATGAGTGATACAGTTCATAAAGCAGCTAATGCCTTGGTTTCATTAGGAGTAAAGGAGGAAGAGAATATAGGAATTTTCTCGCAAAACAAGCCCGAGTGTCTTTATGCAGACTTTGCCGGACATGCAAACCGAGCTGTATCAATACCTCTTTACGCCACCAGTTCGGCAGCACAAGCCCAATATATCATCGACGATGCACAAATACGCTTCCTCTTCGTAGGCGAGCAGTATCAATACGAAGTTGCATTCAGCATCTTGGGATTGTGTCCGTCGTTGGAGAAACTGATTCTTTTCGACCGTAAAATCCAAAAGAACGAGCGCGATACTACCAGCATCTATTTCGACGAGTTCCTGCAAATGGGCGAAGGATTGCCAAATGCCGCTGTGGTGGCCGAACGTACAGCACGTGCTTCCTTGAATGATTTGGCCAATATTCTCTATACTAGCGGCACCACGGGCGAGCCGAAGGGTGTTTTGCTCCACCATTCTACTTATGAGGAGATTATCCGCATCCACGACATCCGTCTGACAAACATGTCGGACAAGGATGTGTCAATGTGCTTCCTGCCACTGACTCACGTATTCGAACGTGCATGGACATACTACTGTTTGCATCGAGGAGTGGTGGTATGCCTCAACTTGAAACCCGCCGAAATTGCATCTACCATCAAGGAAGTTCGTCCTACACTGATGTGCAGTGTACCCCGTTTCTGGGAAAAAGTTTATGCAGGCGTAAACGAAAAGATTGCTTCAGAAAAAGGTCTCAAGCAAAAATTGATGTTGGATGCCATTCGCGTAGGCAAAGAGCATAACTTGAATTATGTTCGTGTAGGCAAGCCCGCCCCCCTATTGCTCCGCTTAAAATATAAGTTCTACGAGAAAACAATTTTTTCCCTGTTGAAGAAAACTATCGGCTTGGACAATGGCAATTTCTTCCCGGTAGCCGGTGCTGCTGTGCCTAATGAAATCTGCGAGTTCGTACATGCCGTGGGCATCAACATGAAGGTAGGATACGGCCTTACCGAGTCATGTGCCACGGTGTCGTGCTTCCTCGACGAGGGTTACGAGATTGGCTCGGTAGGAACCATCATGCCCGATGTACAAGTAAAGATTGGCGAAAATGATGAAATTCTGCTTCGTGGAAAGACTATCACCAAAGGGTATTATAAGAAGACCGAAGCAACGGTCGAAGCCATCGACAAGGATGGATGGTTCCACACTGGCGATGCCGGATACATCAAGGACAACCAACTCTTCTTGACCGAGCGTATCAAGGACCTCTTTAAAACTTCAAACGGGAAATACATCTCGCCGCAGGCTTTGGAAACGAAACTTTCCATTGACCGATACATCGACCAGATAGCTATTATCGCTGACCAACGCAAGTTTGTTTCGGCTCTCATTATACCGCAGTACGACCTATTGAAGGAGTTTGCCGAGGAGAACGGAATCACTTTCGCATCTATGGAGGAATTGCTGGTTCATCCTCGTATCACAAGTATGATGCAGGAACGTATTGACACACTTCAACAGCAGTTTGCCCATTACGAGCAGGTGAAACGCTTCACCCTTCTGCCCGAACCTTTCAGCATGGCGCGTGGCGAACTCACCAATACGCTGAAAATAAAGCGCCCGGCATTGAACAAAAACTATGCTGAAGTGATTGATAAGATGTACGAAGAATAAAAACTAAGGAGTTAGAGGAGTTAAAGGGATTTATAGGCCTTTAACTCCTTCTAAAAAACAAGTAACTGTGTTAACGACCCTAATTATCCTTGCCCTATCCGTGATAGGTTTTGTGAGCGGAAAGCTCCGCTCAGACATTGTAGCACTGATTGCCTTGGTGCTACTTTTGGTATTCAACATCCTTACTCCTGCCGAGGCCCTCTCCGGTTTCTCCAACTCTACCGTCATCATGATGGTGGGACTGTTCGTAGTGGGCGGTGCCATCTTTCAAACAGGATTGGCCAAAATCATTGGTGGAAGTCTGTTGAAATTGGCAGGAAAGAGTGAATTGCGTCTATTCATTTTGGTAGTATTGGGCACATCCGCCATTGGTGGATTTGTCAGCAACACTGGTACGGTAGCTCTGATGCTCCCCATTGTGGTAAGTATGGCCGCTGGAGCAGGAGCCAACGTGCGCCGTCTGCTTATGCCACTTGCCTTTGCCAGTAGCATGGGAGGTATGATGACTCTTATCGGTACACCACCGAACTTGGTAATACAAGATGCACTGACCGCAGGCGGATACGAACCCCTGAAATTCTTTTCATTCACTCCCGTCGGTCTTGTATGTATAGGCATAGGCATGTTGGTACTTCTACCACTAACCAAATGGTTCCTCTCAGAAAACAAGAAGAAGGAAGAGAACAGCCGAAAAGGAAAATCCTTAGGGGAATTGGTAGACGAATACCAATTGGTGAACAACTTGAATCGCCTGCAAGTGACTTCTGACTCTACTCTGATAGGCAAAACTGCTGCCGAACTTGACATTCACCGCCGATATGGAGTGACCATTTTCGAGATTCGTCGAGAATCACAAAACCGCCGAAACAAACTGATAAAGAATGTCAGTCAAAATATGGCAGACCCTTCCACCCCTCTTGAAGCAGGCGACATCCTTTACTTGATGGGAGCGCGTGAAAAGGCCGAAAACTTTGCCAACGACTACCACATGCAATTTATGGAGGACACTGATTTAAAGGCTGAAGGTGGACGTAGCGTACTTGATTTCTACGACATCGGTATGGCCGAAATCGTGCTCATGCCTTCGTCGAAACTCATCAACAGCACCCTCATCAACTCCAACTTCCGACAGAAGTACAACATCAACGTCCTCGGTATCCGCCGCAAGGGCGAATATATGCTCCACGGGTTGAAGAACGTGCGTATGCATTCGGGTGACGTATTGTTGGTACAGGGGACATGGGCCAATATTGCCACGTTGACCAATGAGGACGAAGACTGGGTGGTGCTCGGACAACCTTTGGCTGAAGCCGCCAAGGTGACGCTCGACTACAAGGCTCCTTTAGCCGCGCTTATCATGGTGGGTATGATTGCCATGATGATGTTCGATTTCATCCCCGTAGCTCCTGTGACAGCCGTGATGATTGCCGGCCTGCTGATGGTGCTCACCGGTTGTTTCCGCAATGTGGAGGCCGCCTACAAGACCATCAATTGGGAGAGCATCGTGCTCATTGCCGCTATGATGCCCATGTCACTCGCTCTGGAGAAGACGGGTGTCAGCGAATACATCTCCAGCAGCTTGGTCAGCGGTCTTGGAGGATTCGGCCCTACCGCCCTGTTGGCCGGTATCTATTTCACCACTTCGTTGATGACCATGTTTATCAGCAATACTGCAACAGCAGTCCTTATGGCTCCCATTGCCATGGCTTCGGCCGTGCAGGTGGGTGTCAGTCCCTATCCGTTCCTGTTTGCCGTGGCTGTTGCCGCCAGCATGTGTTTCGCCTCGCCTTTCAGTACACCGCCTAACGCTCTGGTGATGCCTGCCGGACAATACACTTTCATGGATTATGTCAAAGTGGGTCTTCCCCTACAAATCATCATGGCCGTGGTAATGATCTTCGTTTTGCCATTGCTGTTTCCCTATTGAAGTTCTTAGTCACTGATTCAGTTGACAAGTTGACGAGGTTTTTTTAGTCAACTGAATCTACAAAAAGACACAGAGCCTTTTATTTTGACAGAAGGACACAAGAACATAAGAAAATTCCTTTTGTCCTTATGTTCTTTTGTCTGAAAAAAAGTAAAAAACTCTGTGTCTTTTTGCTTATAGCATGTTTGTCAAAACACCATATCCTTGAATATCTTTTGGGGCATCAAAGTCATTTCAACCAAACGATTAGCGACCTTTTCCCAACAGAAACCACCTTTTACCATTATTACAGATTCATCAAAATTGATTTCGTTGAAATATGTCAAAGCTTTGGTCGGCATCATAATGTTTGCATTGGAGTATTTCCTCATATAGAAGCCTAACATATCTTCTAATGCATATTGATTTGACAGACACGCGATGTCTATGTAATCTTTGACACGTGTTCCATTGTGTGCAATGGCAGATAATTTCATGGCAATGATGTCAGGAACACTGTCCATTCGTACTCCTTCAATAGTTTGCGCAGATTCTATATGTGGATAATCGTATCGGATACAATCAATCATCACATTACCAATAAATCCTTTCAGGGTTTGCTTTCTTGCATAAGACACCTTCATGTCGTAGTTCTTTACCAACATATCTGTCAACTCTTCCAAATCAAACTCCTTGTCAGTGAACAAGTCAAGGTCAACACTTTTCCGATGGCCAATTTGTAAGGCAAGAGCTGTACCACCGACAAGATTGAAGTCCTTCAGCTCCAGTTCACTTTGAAGACTTTTCAAGAGTTCCAATGTCCCAGGTTCGACTGTTTCTTTGTGTAGCATCTAAGTTCTGCCTTTTTCAAATTAAAGAATGTGCATACGAAATGTTGGTCCAATTCATTCATGTATGGCACCGATTTCACTATTTCACGAAAGCCCTCAATTCCTCCGTACAAATCAAACGCTGCATAAAAATCTTCAGGGCAACCCATTTCTACAACCCGCTGTACGACAACCACCTTTGATTTTTGCCAATCAAAGGTTTCCATATCGTATTCCCACAGCAGAGCAGTGTTAACACGATGTCCTCCAGGAATATATTTATCAAGAATTACCATACACAGGCTTTTGATACGGCAAAGGTAAGCCCTTTGTCGTACATTTCCAAATAAATGAAGGAATTTAGCACACAGATACATGTAAAATCCCCGCAGACTATCCTGTCGGATAAGTTTTGCGGGGATTCCTGTGTAAATGAGTATGCAATCTTAACGGATAATCAGTTTGGAATTTTCAATCTTCTGTCCGCGATTCATCAATGTCACACTATAAACTCCTGAAGCCATGCGACGGAGGGGCACTTGCACGGAAGTCTCGCCGGGTGCCACCGCATTGTTGTAAACAGTGCGTCCGTTCATGTCGGTAATCATCAACTGGCCACCATCCTTCACCGATTCTTCGCCCAACTCCACGGTCACGCTCGTGTTCTTCTTTGGCATTGCGGGCAGGATGTGCATAAATGCCTGACTGCTTACGCGGGTGATGTTGTTGCCGTTGGGGTTGATTTCGTAGATTTGGTATTCGTAATTCCCTTCATTATAAACTTCCAACATAAAATAACGTTTTCCTTCCCAAAGGATGAGATATCTTCCTTCAATATCGCCAACATCAAAAGATGCAATCACATTGCCGTCTTCTGAAACGACTTCCAATCCGGCATAGTCATATCCGCTTCTGACTGTTCTTTTGTCAGGAATACCGTCGCCATCAGTGTCCCTTCCATCAGAAACTTGGTCACTGTATGCCACGTATTTGTATCTGATGTACTCGTACTTCGCGTCCGTGTTAAAGAGGGTTTGGGTGGCCAATAAAGGATCGCTCAATTCATAGCTCCAATCATTGTCAATATTGATAACGTTCCATATAACTGTCATGGTGTTTTCATATTCATCTTCATTTGTGTCAATAACTTCCCATTCACCGGTTCTTTGACAGGTGATAGGTTGATATTTTACGGTTGTGCCGCTTAAGACAACAATTGTACTAAGTGCAGGTTCATCAAAAGCATAGTTTCCGTGCAGATAAAAATACACATCACCATTTGTGGCTGTATAAATAGAATCTTTTCCATTATAGTCATCCCAATCGAAGAGACCGTCAGATATATCGTCCATTCCAAACTTCAGCCACTCTACTTTTTCTTCTTGACTGGCTTGGCTCCATGATGCATGATTATCTTCCCATCCATAGTCATCTTCCCATATATGTTCAATCTTGTTAGGGTCAATAGTAACGTATTCTCCTGAAGTGACAACCAATGCACGTTGTTCTGTTATAGTTTTGTCCGATAGTTTTTGAGGAATAACTTCAAAACTGTGCTCAACGTTGAATGAACTGTTATATGTGTGAATCTTAATGTTCCCATCCTCTCCTAATTCTTCAGTGGCAAGGAATTTCGCTTTCCCATCACTTGAAAATGCTTTAGGAAGAATTCCATGTCCATAATCGTAGTGGCCTTCCGGCAACGTCGCCACCTGTGCATTCGCCGCTCCCGCCAACATCAAGCTGCAAAGAGCCAGTTTCAATGTCTTTTTCATTGTAATTAAACATTTGTTTGCCTATAAGTCCCCGAAGTCGGCGGTTATACAATTTTTGCAGTTGGTTTACTGGTACAAAAAAGGCATGAGACTTGTTGCCTTATGTTCACGGAAATGAGGCATCGCCAAACGCCTTAACAGAATGAACGTTGAAGAAACAATATTCCCACGCCATCTTGCAATATGCAATGGGAATACGGCTTGTTCACCGCTTCGTACATATATACAAAACAGAATGAGCATCGTTTGCTTCAGTCCTCTGTTGGAATCTTGGCGAATTTCATTTCTCAGACATCATGCAAAATGCTTTCTTGCCATCCGCAGATTTCTCCCTACGGATGGTGCAAAAATACTAATTATATTTTATTTGTAATAGCATTGCCCTGCTTTATTTGAAAAAACAATCAAAAAAGACAGTTTCCTGCTTGCTAAAAAGAAAAAGGGCAAACCAAATTTATTACTAAATAAAAACAAGCCAACCCTAATTAAAAATATTGTTTAACTGAGTCAACCTACTATACAAATAAGACAAGAAGTAGTCAACCAAAAGCGTTAACATACAATTAAAGAGAGAAGAATCCTATAATAAATACCCGTCTCACACGGGTGAAACGTCTGCATCACAAGGGTGAGACAAATGTATCACAAGGGTGAGACGAGCGTATCACAAGTGTGAGACGGGTGTAAGACCTAGGAGTTTATGCTCTTTAGGTGTATGTTAACGCTTTTGGTTGACTACTTCTTGTCTTATTTGTATAGTAGGTTGACTCAGTTAAACAATATTTTTAATTCGGGTTGACTTGTTTTTAACTTAGTCATAAATTAGGTTTACCTATTTCCTTTTTGAACAAGC
>JAFWYQ010000131.1 GCA_017517605.1 Bacteroidaceae bacterium | reverse complement strand
GCTTGTTCAAAAAGGAAATAGGTAAACCTAATTTATGACTAAGTTAAAAACAAGTCAACCCGAATTAAAAATATTGTTTAACTGAGTCAACCTGCTATACAAATAAGACAAAAAGTAGTCAACCAAAAGCGTTAACATACAGTTCTTGAGCCGTTTCACACAGGTGATACGCTCGTTTCACCATCGTGATACACATGTCTCACACGGGTGATACAACCGTATCACCCGTGTGAGACGGTTCAATAATACGGCTTCTTTCTTACTAAAACATATATGTGAAGGGCACTTTTCCTATGCTTTTAGAGCTTTGAAGATTTATATCCTTGAGGTGTTTCCTATGAGTCGGAAGACAGTAACTTTAAAAGATGCTATAAATGTAAATATTTTTATTGTGTACGCAAACACAATGCTTCGTTATCGTGCACGCTTGTAAAAAGAGGAAACTCTACACATTAGAGGCTTTTTTGTCCCGATACAGTTAATACATGTTAATATTAGGTAAAATTATAAGGAGTACTCCTTATTTGACAAAGAAAATGTTTTTCTTTGTCAAATCATTCGTATAAGATGTTAAAGAAAAGTCAAGACTTTTCAATTCTGATACCAGGAAATGAAACATAATGAGTACTCTATGAAAACATATAAACCGATTGGGCTATTCTTTGTAGCTTGTTGTAGCCTTTTGCTCCCATGCTGTGCGCAGGAGCGTAAGTATAGTACGTGGTTTGCTGATTCTGAAATGGCCCGTTTCCCCGAAGCGTGGCAACTCGACCATGGTAAGCGTCTTTTCTTTGGCTATGCCCAAGGAGTAGGGTGTTGTGCCATGCTGAAGGTGTGGAAACACACGGGCGACCGTCGGTATTACGACTATGTGGCCCAATGGGCCGACACCGTCATCTATGACGATGGCAACATCCATCTTTACACTCCCGAAACTTACAACATCGACTTTATCAACTCCGGTAAGGTGCTCTTCGACATCTACAAGCAGACAGGTGACGAAAAGTACCGCAAGGCAATGGACATCCTTGTCAAGCAGATGAAGAACCATCCGCGCACCTGCGACGGAGGCTATTGGCACAAACTCATCTACCAGCACCAGATGTGGCTCGATGGCCTCTATATGGCCTCACCCTTCTTGGCACAATACGGTGCCACCTTCGGCCAACCCGAATGGATTGACGAGGCGGTGAACCAAGTGAAGCTCTGCCACCTGCATACCTACGATGCTCAGACGGGCCTTTATCATCATGCTTGGGACGAGAGCAAACGCCAGCGTTGGGCCAATCCCGAGACGGGTCATTCACCTAACTTCTGGGGACGAAGCATCGGATGGTGGTTCATGGCTATGGTGGATGTGCTCGACTTTGTACCCGCCGACCACGAGGGTAGGGCCGAGATTATCAGCTACATCCAAGGACTGGCCGAAGCACTTCCCCGCTATCAGCGCGACGGCCTTTGGTATCAAGTGGTGGATTGCCCCGAACGCGAAGGGAATTACCCCGAAGCATCCGTCACCACCCAATGCATGTATGCATACGCCAAGGCAGTGAATAAGGGTTACATCGACAAGAAATACCGCCGCGTGGCCATGAAAGCCTTCGACGGTTTGAAGAATACATTATTGAAAGAACTCCCCGACGGCACCCTCAGCCTTACCCGCTGTTGCCAAGTGGGTGGCCTCGGAGGTAACCCCTATCGCGACGGCAGCTTCGAGTACTATATCAACGAAAAGATTCGCGACAACGATGCCAAGGCCACAGGCCCCTTCATCATGGCCTGCATCGAGTTAGGGCTGTAAAAACTATAGGGACTATATATAATAAGGTATAATACTAACTATAATAATAACTATTGTTTAATTTAAATTTTACACACATGAAGAAATTATTACTTTCTGCTCTTGCCCTGACGATGACTATGGGCATGAGTGCACAGCGATGGGACTTCACCAATTGGAGTGCCGAGACTGTTGCTAACTTGTTGGCAGTTAATCCTGCTAACAATGAGTGGTCAGACATTGAGAAATCTGATGGTACGGCTCCTACCGACATTTCCAAGGAGAACTGTTTCTGGGAAGTTGCCAGTCACGGTACTGACGAAGGTGCTGAATTGACTGCCAATGGTGTGGTTATCAAGGAAACTGCTGGTCTGCTCTTTACTCACACTGGTAAGAACCGTTCATTGGCTATTGCAGTGAACTATCCTGAAACCTCTATCGGTACTTACAACGGTCCTTCTTATCTCTGGTTGGGTAGCAAGACTATCAACTATTTTGTAATTCCCAATGTAAAACCTGGTACTGAAATCACCATCGGTGTAGAGTCTCACAAGAATAGCGATGCCCGTGGTGTTGAACTCTATGTAGGTCGCGGTAACAGCGGTACTAAGTTGAACGACCCCGATGGCAATGCCATTACCATGCCTACTACTTATGTAGAGCAGGTATTCTTCCTTCCTGAGGATTTGACCGATACTCCTAACGAAGATGGTACTTTTGATATTACAGTTCGTAATACTAACGGTTGCCATCTCTACTTCATTCAAGTTGGTGACGGAGAGACAATTGAAGAACCCAACAAGATTGCTTACCTCTATGATTCTTCAAAATCTACAGATTACGATGTAGATAGCGACCCTGCATACGCAGTTATCAGTGGTACTGACAACATCGTAGAGGCTATCGATATCAAGGACTTCACTGCTGAAAGTACTGATACTATTAACGCTTTGGAAAGCAACTATGACCTTGTGGTTGTTTCAGAGGGTCCTAACAGTGGTCACAAGTTTGCCTCTTCTTTGTTGGGTATGGTAAACCGTGTGCCCATGCTCAACATGAAGTCATTCTTCTACAAGAGTGGCGTATGGGGTTGGGGTACCGGTGAGAATCCGAAACCTGCACCCAGTACAATTGTGTTGACTGAGGCTGGTGCTGCTCATCCCGTATTAGGTTCTTTGGGTTATGGCGTTGGTGAAGAGGTTGAACTCTACATCGCTCCCGATGACTATACAGGTAACATCATTCAAGGTTACACAGCTTCTGAAGGTAGCTTGATTGCCAACGATGCTGTATTGGCAACTGTGGGTGATGGTGTCAATGCTATCCACGAACATGGAACAACTAACAAATATATGCTCTATCCTTTCTCAAGCGATGCAGCTGTTGCCGGTGTTGAATTTACTGAAGATGCAACCAACCTCTTGTTGGCTATCGTTGATTATTTGGCCGATACCAAGACTAAGGTACGTCCTGCAGCCAAGCCAGCCATTAACATTACTTACGATAATGGTGTAACAACTGTAGATATTACAACAGGCATTGAAGGTGCTACAATCTATTATACTATTGATGGAACAGAGCCTACTTCTGCAAGCCCCGTTTATTCTGATGACTTGGTATTCACCGAAGCTGCTGTTGTAAAGGCATTTGTTTCTGCTACAGGTTACAATGATTCAGAAGTAGCTTCTGCTGAAATTGTTGTAAAGAGCAAACTTGCTGTTCCGACTATTTCTATTGTACGCAATGCGGATAACAGTGAAGTAACTTTGGCCACTACAACTGAAGGTTCTACTATTTACTTTAACTTTACTGGTGATACCAATGCCGCTACTTCTCAGGCATACACTGAACCTATTGTATTGACTGAACCCGCAACTGTTTATGCTTTTGTTTCTGGTGGTGATTATCTTGATTCTGAAGTCGTTTCTGAGTATGTTGGTATCAATAGCTTGACTGCTGAAACTATTCGTCTTGACACAATTGCTCACTTCGACGCCAATCCTACTGACTGGTTCTTGAACGATACAGAGAATGGCGGTTCAGGTGAGGCTAAGGCTTACTACTTCAATGGTAAGAATGCATGGAATTACTATTCAACTGAAATCATCGGTACAGAGCCTGTTTTGGGTGAAGACGGTGTACAGTTGAAGACTGAAGACGGCCGCGACTCTGTGAAGAATATCTATAGTCCCGATCCTGCTGCTTTGAAGGTGTTCAATCCGTTGAACGAAAACGGTTGGGTTATCAAGTCTGCGGGTCAGGTATTGACTTTGGAAGGTAACTTGGATGCACAAGCTGGTGTAGGTAACGGTGCAACAGGCCGTTATGCCGAAACTGCAATTGATGCTATTGGTGGTGCTCCCACTAAGGGCTGTATCACATTCGGCGGTAAGACCAGTGGAGATCCTTATACTGCTTCTATCGAAACTACAGGTGCTTATGCCGGTCCGTTCGATGTGTTGGTTGCTGTAGGTAATGGTAACGGTAGCGGTAAGGGTATCTTGGAGATACAGACCTCTGTTGACGGTGCAACTTGGGCTACTTTGGATACTTTGAACTTGGCTGATACACAGCGTTATTATAAGAGAACCCGTGTAGCTTATAACGAAACCGCTTCTGTTTATGTTCGTTTGGCTCAAACTGGTGGTGGTTCTAAGGCACAGGTATATGACATCCTGTTGCTCAACAACGGTGAACTTTCTAAGCAATATACTGAGCAGGGTAGCGGTATCGAATTGCCTTCTGTAACAGGTGCAGAGGTTGTTGGTGTTCAAATCTACAACGCATCAGGTATCCAACAACGTGAATTGGGCCGTGGCTTGAACATTGTTCGTCAGCTTTACTCTGATGGTTCAGTGAAGGTGCTGAAGATTATGGGAAAGTAACTTTTGAAGTTAAAAACTAAAAGTTACGCATAAAAGAAAGTAATGTCATTCTGAACGTAGTGAAGATTTTCGCTACGCTCAGAATGACAAAACTTAAAAACTCACAAACTTACAAACTCACCTCTATGGTAGGTTCGCGTTGTCATCAGCTTCGCAATCATAAATCATAATTAGATTACCCGCACTCCCGTGGCATTGTCTTACCAAAGACATAAAAGACGGCATTAGAAATTGAATATAATTAACCGCAAGATAAGTTTACCATAAAATAAGGGGAACGGACTTGCGGGATTAAATATAAAGTAACTCAACTTTTGCAAGTAAAACTTGCGAGGAATTAAAAGGAGTTATAGGAGTTACCGGCTCTTCGAGCCTAGGAGTTAGAGCCAATGGTTTGGCAAATTATGTAAAGCAATACATTTGGCTTTAACTCCTTTAACTCCTAGCGCAGCGATAACTCCTTTAACTCCTGAGAGTTGGGCTTGCGAAACTTAAATTAAAATAATAACAACCATAAATACCATTAGAAGATGAAGAGAACTTTATTAATGACTTTGTTGCTTGGAGGTAGCCTTGTGATGACAGAAGCCCAGCAGTTGGCCTTTCCTGGAGCAGAAGGCTTCGGTAAGTATGCTGTGGGTGGCCGTAACGGCTCGGTGTACCATGTGACTAATCTGAACGATAGCGGTGCCGGTTCGTTGCGCGATGCTGTCAGCCAACCCAATCGTATTGTGGTGTTCGATGTGGCTGGTGTCATCAAGTTGGAGAGCCGTTTGGTTTTCAAGAACAACCTCTATGTGGCCGGACAGACAGCTCCGGGCGAAGGTATTACCGTGTACGGCAATGGTGTCTCTTTCAGTGGTGCCAACAATACCATTGTGCGTTATCTCCGTTTTCGCATGGGGGTAGGAGGTGATTCTGGCAAGGATGCTGCTGGTGTATCCAATGGTACGAATATGATATTCGATCATCTTTCTGTGTCATGGGGTAGGGACGAGACCTTCTCTATCAGCAGTGACGGAAAGGGTGATTTGGGAAATATCACCATACAGAACTCCATAATCTCACAAGGTTTGATGGACCACTGTGCGGGTGGACTGGTTCAAGCCGATAACATCACCCTCTATCGCAACCTTTATGCCGACAATGACACGCGAAATGCCAAAATCAAAGGTAAGAACCAATATGTGAACAACATTGTCTATAACTGGTCGAGCGGTTGCTTCATTATGGGCGGAGACTCTGAAGGTACGCATTATGCCAATGCACAGGGTAACCTCTTTATCAACGGCCCAGGTGGTGGAGGCAATGCTTTTGGCGGTGCCAATTCAGACTTCCATATCTATGCCACCGACAATTGGCAGGATAAGGACAAGGACGGAACATTTGACCCGTATGAAATACCCCAAAGTGAATTTACGGGTGGTCCCACCTTCATGACCTCACCGATGGAGGCTTACGAACTGCCTATCGCGGCTGGAAATACGTTGATGGATGAGGTGCTTCCCACCGTTGGAGCTTCGTATCCTTATCGTGACTATGCCGACTGGTACGTACTGAACGAGGTGAAGTCACTCGGTAAGAAGGGTGCTTTCATCTCGCGTGAGACAGCTTTACCTTTCGGTGCTCCTACCGATTGGAACCTGTGGGCAGGAAACAAGAGAACCGACAGCGATGGCGACGGTATGCCCGACGAATGGGAGAGTGCCAATGGTACAGACCCCGCTAAGAACGATGCCATGACTATTGCCGCGAACGGTTATGCCAATATCGAAAACTACATCAACAGCATTACAGTGGCCGACCGTGAAGTCTACCTGCGTAAGTTGCTCTGTCCTGCACTGGTACAGCAGACACAGAACTCGCTGACCTTCTCGTGGCTGAACTATACTGAAGGTGAAAGTGGAGTGTCTGTAGAACTGAAGGAAGGCACTGAATTTAAGGAAGTGGCTCGTCTGGATGCTGATGCCGAAACCTATACGTTGGAAGGGCTGACGGCCGAGACGGCTTACACCGTACGTATGCGGGCATTTGACGAGAATGGAAACTACTCGGAGTATTCTGATGAGTTGACCATGAAGACCAAACCCATTCCCGTCGAAATGGTGGACGTGGCAAACTATGTGGCCGACTACAGTTGGGCGGTAGGTGCCGGAAATTGGGATTTGACTACCGACAACTGGTATGATGTCAACGAGATAGGGGGCGCGTATGAAAACAATTCAAAAGTACTTTTCCAACCGAGCGGAACAGCCTATGTCACATTGAACGAAACCGTTTCTCCGACTTCTGTTGTGGTGAGTGGTCCTGATTCCACCATCATCAGTGGAACAGGTGCCATTGCAGGGACAACCTCTGTGAACAAGACAGGGGAGGGTGTGTTGGTGCTCAATACCACCAACAGTTACACCGGTCAGACCGTTCTGCATGGCGGAACCATTGAGTTCAATTCGTTGGCCAATGGTGGTGTAAACAGTGCCATCGGTGCCTCTTCTGAGTTTGCACAGAATTGGATATGGAACGGTGGTGTATGGAAATATACAGGCGGTAAAGCCTCTACCAATCGTCAAGCTTTGGCTTACGAGCAAACAGAATTCAATATCGCAAACGGAGCGACCATTACGTCTAACGGACACATCGAAGGTGTGGGCGGTATGACATTGAACGGTAACGGACAGCTTACCGTAAGCAGTACCAATTTTTTCCAATACGAAGGTCCCACTATCTTGAAAGGAAGTACACTCTACTTGAGCACAGTGGATGTTGCCAAGGCCGGTATAGGTAAGTCTTCCAAGTTGGTAATGGCCGGTGGTGAATTGAAGACCAAGGGAGAAAGCAGTAATTACGAAACCTACAGTTTCCCGATTGAAGTGCAGGAAGGAACCACCTCCTTCTTCAGTCCCAACCGTAATTGTTACATCAAGAGCAAAGTGACGGGTAGTGGAAACATACAAATCAATATCCCTTATCTGCGCGAATATATCCAGGGCGATTGGAGCGGATTTACGGGACGCGTGATTGCCAATGGTGTGAATAGCAATACTTCGGAAGGTTCACTTTTCCTGCTCAATGGTAACAATAACGATATGCCCAACGCGGTAGTGATGCTGAAAGGATGTGCCCACATGGCTGGTTGGAGCACCAATTGCGACTTTGAGTTAGGTGGTGTGTCGGGTGACAAAGGAACCTACATACGTGGCTCAAGCAAGAAAGACAGCGGATTCACCTGCAAATGGACTGTAGGTGGTGCCAATACGGATGAGACATTCCACGGTATCATCAATAACTTGGCCAGCAGCAGCACCCGTGAAGGAACAGTGTCCATTACCAAGAAGGGTAGTGGCGACTGGCGCTTGACAGGAAATAATGTATACAAGGGAACTACCACCATCAATGGCGGCCGTCTGATTGTTAACGGTACACACACGGGAACAGGTGCTGTGACTGTTAACAATCAAGGAACATTGGCCGGATATGGAACATTGCCCGGCCGAGTGACGGTGAAGAGTGGTGGAACAGTCTCTCCTGGTGACACATTGGTGAAAACAGCTCACACGTTGAAACTCAATGGAGGACTTACGGTAGAAAAGGGAGGTGTCATCTCATTGCCTGTGGAGGTATCCTCTTCAGGTACTGCCACTGTATGCAAACTTGTTGTCAAAGGAACAATGGTCATCAATGATGCGACATTGAATTTGGACATTGTGAAGGGACAGGAAGACCTCGTCGAGGGGAGCAGCCTCTATCTGTTCAATATGGCCAACGTGAGCAGTGTCAGTGGAACCGGCATTGTCGCCATCGAACCCGCAGTGCCGGGTGAAGGATTGGCATGGGATGCTTCCAACCTGTTGACCACAGGAAGGTTGAATGTTGTGTCGGCAACTTCGATAGGACAGAACATGACTGAACAAGTGGCCGTATGGCCATTGGCATTCAATGGAGATTTGCACGTGAAAGCCCCCAACCGTACACAGGTGACGGTATATAATATGGTAGGAAATGCCGTAGCCGCTTCCGTTGTATCAGGTGAGGAGACAGTCGTTGATATGGCTGCTTGTCCGTCGGGTCTGTATATAGTCAAGGTAGGCAACGACAAGGTGTATCGTGTGATGAAGAAATAAAGAATTAAGTTTCGCAAGTAGAAACATCTTACTCTGACGGTCTCTGTCATCCTGAGCGAAGTCGAAGGATCTATCAGACAAAGTATTATTATAAATTGTCCGACTAGTAGATGCTTCGACTACGCTCAGCATGACAAATGTTTTGCTATTAGAATTTACTTGCGAAAGTAGAATAAAAACTAATCAAAATAATATAAAAGAAAATGAAAAGTAAAAGATTCCTGAAATTGATGGCTTTGGGGCTTTTGTCATTTCCTGTCCTGCTTTCGTGTGACGACGAGATGACCGACGACCCTCATTACAAGCCACAGGTGCGCACGGGAAGTGCGTATGAGCAACTGAGGAAAGATGGTAACTACACCATTTTTCTTGAGGGAGTGGATTTGGCAGGATTCACAGACATCGTGGATGGCAAGAACCTGATGACGGTGATGGCACCCGCTGACACTGCTTTCCAAAAGTATCTGGAGGGACAGGGATTCAACTCTATCCGCGAGATGTATGACCAAGACCCGCAGTTGGTGAACCGTTTGATTGGATTCCATCTGATGTACTACTCCTATGATTGGAACAAGTTGGTAAACTTCCGTCCGCAGGAGGGAGATGGTGCTACTGAGGAGGACAAGAATATGAATGCCGGTCTCTATTACAAGCATCGGACACACAGTAGTTCACCCATTACGTTGGAGTATGACAAGGTGTTGGGTAAAGATGTCAAGGTCTATCATTTCGACCGTTTGTTGCCGGTCTACTCCAACCGTTTCTTCCAGACATTGGGCATTGATGCCAAATACAATTACGAGTACTTCTACCCGAACAGTACGTGGAAAGGTTCTCGTGCGGGAGGCGGATTCAATGTGGCCAATGCGGCCGTGTTGGATGACCACAGTGTGATTACCGACAACGGTTACCTGTATCACATCGATCAGGTGCTCGACCCCGTGGAGAGCCTGTTGACAACGCTGAAGAACAATCCCGATTATTCGCAATATTTCAACCTGTATGACAGCTATGCCTCATACGTTGAAAACGTGGATTTGTCAACAGACTTCGGTGGTGGCGATAAGGTGTACCTTCATGCCCACGAGGCTTCGCTGCCATTGCCTAACATAGGGTTTGAGTGGATATCACATAATTATAAAAATTTCGCTGTGAACAGTGTGTATGGTTACACCATCTTTGCTCCTACAAACGAAGCCATAAGCAAGTTCTTCGACAGCTATTGGACAAGTGAGGGGGGATACAGCAATTTTGATGAACTCGACCCGTTGATTAAGGAGTTTTTCATCATGCAGACATTTGCAAATACGAGTTTTCCTGTTTTCCCTTCCATGTTGAAGTCTTCCTATCCATTGATGGATGTTACCGACTATTACGGAATGCCGATAAACATTGACCCCGAGACTGTGACCGACCGTCGTGTCTGCTCAAACGGCTATCTCTATGGTATGGACAATATGGAAGTGCCCAGCATCTTCTCATCTGTGGTGGGTGCTGCTTTCAACAACAAGGCTTATCGTAACTTCCTCTATGTGTTGTCAACCTCTGATTTGATTGCTTCGCTTGCCTCTGACCAGATGTCGTTCATCGCCATGATGCCCGATACATCCAAGTTCGCGTTGGATGCGGCCAATATGCCTATCCAAAAGTCGGGAAACAGTTATGTCATCAAGCAGTGGGACGATGTGAACGGTGTGTACACCGACCTCTCATCATCTGCCGCACAGGGAATTGTCAACATGCATGTGGCTCCCAATGTGTCGGAACTTCCCGAAGAGGGAGTAGCTGTTGTTGAAACCAATACTCCGTTCAATTATTTGTTTGTAAAGGATGGAAAGGTAACAACCAATTTCCTGTTCAACAACCAGCTTAATCCTGAATATACCGACGACCCCTTCGTGCTGTTTGAGAAGGTGTATGAGGGAAGTAACGGTGTGGCTTATGCCTACGATGGAAAGGAGTTGTTCAAAGCCGGTTCGGGTGATGGATTGGAGCATGTGCTTTCTGTCTGCAACGACGTAAACTACCCCTACTACCTCTTCTCACAATTGTTGCAGAAGTCAGGAATGGTGGTAGATGGGTTGATTCCTTCCATTGTGGCTGATCCTGAAACCCGTTTCATAGCATTTATTCCCACCAACGAGGCTATCAAGAACAACATAGGGGATATTCCCGGTGCTTCCAGCTTGAAAATTGATGATGATTATCGATTGTCCGGTACGGTAAATTCTACCAACAAGACAAAGTTGGCCGCTTATCTGCGTGCACATTTCATTTCATCCATGTTGAACCCCTTCGCCAAGTATCCCTATGCCGGTGCTGGTGTACAAGGTACGTTCACTACCAATGGCTCTCACAGTCTGCAATTGACGGACACTGGCTCTTTGTTGCAGGTTCAGTGGGTCAATGGTGAAGCCTCCGCACCTGTGAATGTGGTGGCTGACTATGGTTATCTGCCGTTTGCTTATCAGGACGGTTGTTTCCATTTTATCGAAGATATTCTAAAATAATGGAGAGAGAAGAATATGAGTAAAATAAGATATTTCGGTTTATTGGTGGTTGCACTGCTACTTGGTGTCAGTGGCGCCATGGCTCAGAATGCAATTCTGACTGGTCAGGTTACTGAAATGTTCGATGGTCAGAAGGAACCCATCTTGGGTGCCAATGTGGCCGTTGTGAACAAAGGTAACCGTGTGTTGGGCGGTGGAGTTACAGATATGGATGGTAACTTCAGTATTGCTGTGCCCAAGAATGAGAAGGATTTGAAGATTCGTTTCTCGTATATTGGAATGAAGACTCAGGACATTGCCTATACGGGGCAACAGACGTTGAACGTAACCCTGTCGAGTGATGCCGAGTTGTTGCAGGACGTGGAGATTACGGCCAAGAAAATTGAACGTGATGCTATGGGTGTTTCGTTCCTTGAACAGACGGCTGCTACCCAAAAGGTAATGATGGAGGATTTGGTGGAGACAACTCCTGTCACTTCTGTGGAAGAGGCTTTGCAGGGACAGTTGGCTGGTGTGGACATCACCTTGGGTGGTGACCCTGGTGCACGCAGTGCCATCCGCATTCGTGGTGTCAACTCATTGAATGCTTCCAGCGAACCGCTGATTGTATTGGATGGTGTGCCTTATCCCACAGAGATTTCCGATGACTTTGAGTTTGCCACAGCCAATGAAGAGGACTTCGGCGCATTGTTGAACATTTCTCCGTCCGACATTGAGTCAATTGAGGTGTTGAAAGATGCATCGGCTACGGCCATCTGGGGTACACAGGGTGCCAACGGTGTGTTGTTGATCAATACCAAGAAGGGAGCCAAGGGAAAGACCCGCTTCCAGTTCAACTCCAAGACTTCAATGAAGTTTGAGCCGGCATCCATTCCTTTGTTGAATGGCAAGCAGTATGTAGCCATGATGCAGGATGCCATTTGGAATGCCGCCAATTCAAAGGGCTTGGGCCAGGCCGCCGGCGAATTGGACTTGTTGTACAATACCTATGAAATCGGTTACGACCCCCAATGGACCTATTTCGACGAGTACAATGTGGATGTCAACTGGCTCGACTTGGTTCGTCAGGATGCCTACACGTTGGACAACAGCGTCTCTATGTCTGGTGGTGGCGACAAGGCTACCTATCGTTTCTCCTTGGGTTATGTGGACGAAATGGGTACAACCATCGGTACCAACATGGATCGTTTCAATACCAAGTTGAACATCGGTTATCACTTCTCTGACCGCTTGCGTGTATCAACCGACTTCTCGTTCACTCAGACAAGTCGTGATGCCAATGTGGCCGATGTGCGTAGCGAGGCCATGCGTGCCATGCCCAACAAAAGCCCTTATTACATCAATGACGAGACTGGCGAATACCGTCCCGTTTATTTTGCCCGCGAGGATTACACGGGAGCGGCATTTGATAACAGCAAATGGGAAAAGGCCAAGAACTTCAATGCGTTGGCTATGGCTAAAGAGGGCTATAACCGCACTCTTGTACGCGAAGAGAAAGCGACCTTGGAGTGGGAATACAAATTTCCCTTCAAGTTAACCTATAAGGGATATGTATCGTTGAACATGAAGACAACCAAGAACCGTCAGTTCCTTCCCCAGGAGGCTACGGGATTGTTATGGACAGATGCCAATGCCAATGCCAGTGTGGATGCGTTGTCGGATGCTTTGACTTTGCAGACCAACAATACACTCAACTATATCAATATGTTTGCTGACAAGCATCAGATTATCGGTACATACGTGTTCCGTACTTCGCAGAGTGTAAGTTCCAGCTACACCAGTAAGACGTCGGGCAATGCATCGTCCAACATCTCTGACCCCACGGCCGGTGGTTCGGTTGCAGGATTGAACTCGGGTAAATCTGAAACACGTTCGGTCTCTTCTATCTTCCAGTTTGTCTATATGTATGACCGTCGATATGCCTTGAAGGCGACTTTGAACACTGAAGGTAACTCGGCGATGGGTAAGGAACAACGTTTCGGTAACTTCCCCTCATTCGGTTTTACATGGAATATCAGTGAAGAACCCTATTTGGACAATGCCACTTGGCTGACTGATACCAAGTTGCGCGTAGGCTTGGGATGGAGTGGTAAGGCTCCGGGTGGCTCGGCTTATTACTTGGGAGCCTACCAGGCATTGGGCGCGTATGGCAACATGGCAGCCATCTCACCTGTGCGTATGCAGCTTGACAAATTGAAATGGGAAACATCCCGTGAATGGAATGTCGGTTTTGATATCCGTCTCTTCGACCGTCTGTCGGCTACTGTGGACTATTACAACAAGTACACCAGCGACTTGTTGCAGGAGAAGGTGTCCATCTCTACCGTGACAGGTTTCTCACAACTCCGTTGGTTCAATTCTGGTGAATTGAGCAACCAAGGTGTGGAAGTCCGTTTTGACTACGAAGTGTTCAAGAATAAGGATTGGCGTGTGACGGCCTTTATGAATGCCAGCCGCAACATCAACAAGGTGGAGAAACTCCCCATTACCATGAATCAGGAGAATTACAGCCGTTCCAATAAGAGCTATGCCGTGCGTGTGGTAGAGGGCGACCCCATCGGTTCGTTCTACGGTTATCGCTACAAGGGTGTATACCAGAATGTGGAGGATACATACGCACGTAATGAAAAGGGAGGTATCATGTATGACTACTTGGGTAATCCCATTGTGATGCAGAATATCGACACCCAGTGTTTTCCCGGTGATGCCAAGTACGAGGACATCAATCACGACGGTGTCATCAACGAGTCGGATATTGTCTATCTCGGCAACTCCAACCCTATCCTTTTGGGCGGATTCGGCTTTTCTGTAAAATATAAGAATGTACGCCTGAACACCAACTTCTACGGCCGTTTCGGACAGAAGGTTATCAATGGTGCCCGCATGGATATGGAGGAAATGCGCAGTACGTCTAACCAGAGTACGGCTGTGTTGAACCGTTGGCGTGCTGAAGGTGATGATACCGACATTCCACGTGCACTCTATGGCATGGGATACAACTGTTTGGGTTCCGACCGTTTCGTGGAGGATGCTTCTTTCATGCGTCTGAAGACATTGACACTGAGCTGGGATGTTCCCAAGACTTGGTTGAAGCAGGTTAATATTAACAATCTGCAACTTTTCTGTACAGGTTACGACCTTCTCACATGGACTAACTATTCAGGACAAGACCCCGAGGTGGCAGTTTCGCCCAAACCTACTGAGCCCGTGAAGGACAGCAATAAGACTCCTGTGACAAAGCGTGTGACATTCGGTCTTAATTTATCATTCTAATAGATGGAGAGAAAAAGATATGAAAAAGATATTTTCAATAGTATTGATTTGTGGAGGACTTCTCAGTTCGTCGTGTAGCGATTGGTTGGACTTGCTTCCTAACAATGAGCAGGTGACTGACCAGTATTGGAAGTCCAAGGAAGACGTGGAGGCTGTGGTGGCCTCGGGCTACTATTACATGAGGCAGAACATCACCCGAATGATGCAGTTGGGTGAATTGCGTGGAGGTACTCTTTATACCAAGGGGAACCTTTTATGGACTAATAATGCCGAGAAGATGCAGGACTTCAACCTGCAACCGTCACACGGCATCTGTAAGTATGAAGATATATATAAGGTGATAGGTATGGCCAACTCGGTGTTGCATTATGCGGCCGGTGTTCGTACTCTTGATGATACCTATACCGAGGGTGCACTGAAGGCTCACATGGCCGAGGCTTACTTCATGCGTGCTTATTGCAACTTCCTGTTGGTGCGCAACTGGCGCGATGTTCCTTTGGTTACTGAGGCTTTCGTTACCGACAGAGCCGACTATAATTTGCCTGTTTCTTCTGAAGAAGACATTATTGATTGCATAAAATCGGATTTGCTGACCGCCATCGAGAGTGGGGGAGCAAAGACCATCTATGAAGAGGAATGGCAGACCAAGGGACGCGCTACCATCTGGGCACTGTATGCACTGATGGCCGACGTGTGTCTGTGGGATGAGGACTATGACAATGCCATTATCTATTGCAACAAGATTTTGGAAGTGCCCGAAGGAGATACCTCCATCCGTCCCAAGTTCATTGCGGATGCTACCAAGTGGTTTGAAATCTTCTATCCGGGCAATAGCAATGAATCCATATTTGAACTTAACTTCAATTATGCGCTGTATCAGGAGACCAATGCATTTGCCAACCAACTCAGTATCACATCTGCACAGTCAAGTGGTTTCGTATTGACTGAACGCGCTGTAGACAAAGTGAAGCAGGAGGCTGCAGAGGTGATAAAGGCACAGAACAGTGTGGTGCCCGAACGTGTAGGACGTACCTTGATGGCCAGCGTCATCTATCCGGGTATGGTGGCTCCCTATAGCGACTACGTGCGTCAACAGGATTTGCTGTTGTGGAAATACCACGGAACCGATGTGGTGGACGTAGGAAACTTCCGCGAGAATCTCGACCCCAATTTCATCATCTATCGTGTGGCCGAAATTGTGTTGATAAAGGCTGAGGCATTGATTATGAAAGGTGGGCCCGGAAGCAGTGAATGGAGTGCAGCCGTTGCGCTTATCAATCAGATTCGCGAACGTGCCATGTTGCCCGCCATCGAGGAACAGGTCGCTCAAGAATATAACAAGTTGGAGTTCATGCAAGTGTTGCTGAACGAACGCGAAATGGAGTTCCTTGGCGAGGGTAAGCGTTGGTACGACCTCTTACGTTTGGCACGTAAGGACAATTATAACAAGGAGTATTACGATTTCTTTGTTTCAGAAATATTGGAAGGTAATACCACAACCAATGATTTGTGGGTGTACAACGTATTGCAGGATGTGAATGCATTGTATCTGCCTATTCCGCAGAGCGAAATAGACGTGAATCCGAATTTGGAACAAAATCCCTATTATTCAAACTAATCAGATGCTGAAGTTATGAAAAAGTACAGAAATAATATATGGACAAAAATCTTGGTATTGTCGGGATTGGTATGGATGTCTGTTTCATGCGAAGATCCCTACGAAGACAGTATCTATGTGAACGAAGACAATCTGCCCCCCTTGGCACTGACTATGAGTGCCGACACTGCTGCTACCGGATGGGTGGAGGTGTTGGAATATGCCGGCATGTATGATGCATTGAACTATGCGTTGGATGAGTTTACGGTATTCCTCCCTACAAACGAGGCTTTGGACTCGTTCTACACGGCTAAAGGCGTTTCCTCTATCCAAGAATTGGGCAAGCAGTATGCCATTGACCTGGTGAAGACTCACACCGTGCTCGACTCGTTGAAGATTGACGATATTACCAAAAAGAGTGCATTAGTCAATTTGGCCGGTGACCAATTGGTGGTTGGTGTCTATATGGGCGATGCCAAGAAGTTTATCTTGTTGGATGAAGGCCTCACATCCAGGTCTGAGGTCGTAGAGGCAGAGATTAAGGCTTACAATGGCTATATCTACCGCATGAATGCCGTGATTAACCCTTTGAACGAAAGTGTGTATGAGAAGTTTGCAAAGGGAGGAAAGAGTGGCGACAGCAACCGTTATTCCATCATGAACCAAGCCTTGCTGGCTACCGGTTGGGCTGATTCACTGAGTGTTATCCAAGACACACTTTGGTACACTTCGGGTTCTTACAAGGTGACTCGTCGCTACTACACACTGTTGGCTGTTGCTGATGAAACCTTCCAAAAGGATGGCATCAGTTCGTTCGACGCCCTTGTGCAGAAGTTGGGTGCTACGGCTGACTACACCAGCAGAACCAATGAATTGAATCAATACGTGGCTTACCACATCTTGAAGGCATCGAATGGTACCATTGATTTGAAATATCCGTTGAACCTGATTACAGATAATGCGATGATGGAGGATGGAACATTTGAAGAATATTTTACCTCCGATTCAGTGAAGCTGATGGACACCGCAGCTGAAGACATGATTTTGCAGCTCACCCGTAGAGGTCAAGTCTCCGGTACAGAATCATACATCTTCAACGAACAGGCCGAGAGTGCTTTTCTGGTTGATGATTATTCAGACGTGTTGGCCAAGAACGGCTTCTTGCATGAATTGGATGGCTATCTGCCCGTGTGGGAGCCGGAGCAATCGCTTCTCGTATGGGATTTGGCCGATTATGTGTCCGTAAAGAGTGCCGTAGAGACAGTGGGTGACGACCTTTACAAACCCGCAGAGCCGGTATCTTCGGAGTGCAAGGTTTCGCTTGCTTCGTTGACTGATGTCTATACCTATGAGCAGGGACCTAACGGAACGGGAGGAAATACGTATCACTCTATTTCATACGTGAACTGTAAGAAGAACTTGAGTGATGCTAACAACAACGACCGTGTGGTATTCAATCTTGGTTACATGGGATGGGTAGAAATGAAGACTCCTACGTTGGTTCGTGGCAAGTATCGCGTAGAGTTGGATTTCATCTACACCTTTGACCACTCCTTCATGCGTACCATGTCCGATGGAAACGGTGGTTTGATGAAGTTTACGTTCGATGGTGAGAATGAGAAGCTGGCTTCGCCCTACACTACAGTGTCAAAGAACTCAGTGGGTGTTTACTCTACAGTCCTCTACGACGAGATTGAATTTGACCGTACAGCCAGTCACTTGATGAAGTTCATCGTTATGGACCCGGCTGCCAGCACAAACGGTAAGTTCTCGTTGCAATTTGATTGCATTCGTTTTATTCCTATAACAGAATAATGGAAGTAAGATTATGAATAAGAAATATATGAAATGGTTTTGGCTTTCAGCACTGTTTGCTCCTGTGCTGAACAGTTGTTCCGAAGATTGGGACGACCATTATGAGAATACACAGATTGTGGTTAATAACCCTGCATTGCAAGAGGTTGCCCAAACGTCTCAGGAGTTTTTGAGTGAACGGGCGGAATACGGAAAGATGTATGACTTCTTGCAGGAACATCAGATTTTCTCCAAATTGGAGGAAAAGGATTTGTTCCACACCATGCTGGTGGTGAAGAATGATGCCTTCAGCTTGGAGAACGTGGAT
>JAFWYQ010000130.1 GCA_017517605.1 Bacteroidaceae bacterium | reverse complement strand
TATTCAAGTCAATGGTTCTACCATCTCTTGCACCTCTCCCACTGCCACCAAGCTCGAAATCTACACCATGGATGCCGTGAAGGTAGGCGAAGCCACCTTTGCAAGCGGGGAAGCTACGGTGAAGGTAGGTAAGACTCCGGCTACGTATCTCTACATCGTGACCTATCCCAATGGACGGCGCGAGAGCGGGAAAGTGGCGGTAAAGAATTAGTTAACAAGTTGACGAGTTGACAAGGCTTTGCACACGGACAAAATGCAGGAGGGGGCGGATGCCCCCTCCTGCATTTTGTTTCTACTATTTTTATATTATCTTTGCAACTCCGGCCGACAAGGCTACGAAAGGTTAACCTATTGGAGGCAAATCAAGAGAAGAAGTCACTTGCTGCTCGTCACTATTCATTCAAATACCTGCGCGCCTCCTCTATAATGGTGTCCAATCCGCGGGCCATGTCTTCGGAGGTCATATCCACACGGATGTCGGGGGCGATGCCGAACTCGAGTTGTTCCATATCGGGACCATAGACGGGACAGGCGGAAAAGCGGACACTCCACCCGTTAGGCAGTTCCGAAGAGAAGGGCATACCGGAACCTCCACCCGTGCGGTCGCCCATGACGGTGACGAGGGGGAACTGCCGCATGGCATTGACAAAGTCGTTGGTGGCACTGTACGAACTGCGGTTGGTGAGCAGCACCACAGGCTTCTGCCAACGGATACCGTCGGAGGGCGTCACCTTCACCGGCTCGGGGGCAGAGAAGTCGGCATGACCCGTACCTGTCTTGTGACACATATAGGCGGTAGTCACCTCCTCGTTGGTAAAACGGGCGGCCAGTTTCTGGGCATTGGTGAGCATACCTCCACCATTGTTACGCACATCCAGAATCAGACCGTTGCAAAAGGCCAGTTCGTTCAACATGTCGCTGAGGTTGCCATCGCCTATGGCAGAGGAGAAGCTGGCATAATAGACGTAGCCGATGTTGTCGTCAAGGATGGTGTATTTCAAGCCTGAGGCAATCTTATAGTCGGTACCCAGGTAGTTGCGCTGGATGCTGTCGCTGAAATTGGCGGGATAGTCCTCGTACCATTTCCAATAACGGGCCACATCGTAATTGGAATAGAGGTTGACATGGCCGTCGCGAAGCTCGGCCAGCATATTCCCCAACACCTCGAACAGTCCTTTGGACGGAATGTCGGGAGTAATCATGGGTGCATAGCGGGCATACACCTCGTCCCAGTCGAGTCCGTACTCCTGCCGCTTGTAGTCGAAGAAGCAGTAACGCTCGTCAATCATCTGCCACAAGGCTTCGAAATTCCCTTGCGGGGTGTTGTCCATCTCCTCCTCGCGGACACAGGCTGTAGCGAGAAGGAGCATCAGGAAGGACAAAAAGATTGTTTTAAACTTTGAAACGGATAAGGAGTGTATCCGAACTGAAGTTTGGCCATGCATTTGGCCTTTATCTCCCTTTATCTCCTGATAATAAAGTTTGGAATCTCCATATCCACTATCTTGAATAGAGCGCATATCACTTAAGAATTACAAATTTATGAACCAACCCCAACATAAAGGTATGACTATAATCGTGTGAACGAAGACCGTTGACACGCGCCTGATGCATATCGGCCATATAGCCTGCACGGAGGATAAACCTACGGAACGTCATGTCGGCCGTGAGCCAATGACGCAACGAGGGTTGGTTGTGAAACGATGTACACACTACTGTGCCATCGGCATGACCCAACGAGAATATCTCGTAATAGGACTGTCCGTATTGGGGCGAGAACATCACCCCCACACAAGGGGCATCCACCTGATAGCGCAACACTAACGGACAGCGCTTCCACGGGATGCGGTATTGCGCCATACCCGAAACAGCCAAGTTGGCATACAGCCGTGCCTGAGCCGGATTATTGCTGTTGCGGGTGTTGTAGACAAATCCGCCATGCAGTTGCGCCATAGGACCGACCAACAAGGTAAGGCGGTCTTCAAAAAGAGAAAAATGGTAATGCAACGCATAGTTCCAATTGACCATGCCTGCCAGTTCGGAAGCGGTCTCTGCCCTATTCTCCGCAGCAGCCACATAGCCCTGAAACAGCACTTGGCGCGACACGTTGCCAGCCATCCACGGAGTCATGCGACTACTTTCGCGGAGCACCCGCACTTGCACTCCCGTGTACTCCATCGGCGACAGGTAGGTGTCGTACAGATTCACAACACCCATGCCGTACATCGTTGAACGGGTAACAGGGTTGGCATCTTGGGCACGCATCCCCACAGATACCAGCAACAAGCATAAGGATATTATAATCTTCTGACGCACAGTTATGTTCATTTTAAGTTTCGCTAAAACGTCCACTGTAGGGGCGAACCTATGTGTTCGCCCGTTGTCGATAACCTATTGCATTTGAGGGTGTGTCAAAATGCAATCATTTCATTTTTCATCCGCAGATGACACAGACAACGCAGATTTTTCTTGTTTTTATACCCGACTGGTTATAATTTATCTGTGTCATCTGCGAAATCTGCGGATGAAAAGTTTATTATGACACACCATCCTACGGAACGCGACATCTCAAAACAGTTTCATCTGCCCTGTCAGTTCATCCAGGATGTCGCTTTCGCTCTTTCCTGCATCCGGGTCTTCGTTCACCGGCTCTTCAGCAAGGGGTTCAGGCTTGGCCAACTCCTCTTCCGTAGGATAGCGGGTAGGTTCCAGTTCCAGAATCTCGGCCACCTCGAATGTAGTGATACGCTTTCCTTTGGCCTTGAAACTCTTGACAGCAATGAACTCTTCGGCATCAATCACCAACGGTTCGCGGAACGAGTCATTACCACCAAACATCACCTGGATGCGCGGATAATGCTGCACCGAACAGAGAATTTCGCGGTTCTCCTTGTTCTCGCCCAAATAGTTCTGCCGCTTGATGGTAGCATCCAACATGAAACGTTTCAAATAGGGATAGCCGCTGTTGTCGGCATCGAACAGTGCCACAGTCCACACCTTGGAGGGGTCGTACTTCTCAATCAACTTGATATTGGTCTCGTAGTGGTTGTTCACATCAAAGTTGGTGAGGTAGTAATCGCCGCCATCCAGCACCACCAAAATCATGTCTTCGCTATGGAACTCGCCCAAGTACTGGCCACGTCCGTCGTAGTTTAGGCGTTGCACATCCCAGTCGTACCACACTTGACGGCCTCCCAACGTAGAGCCACCACGCTGTTTCAGCCCAATGCGATGCACATCAAACTTGGTGAGGATGTTTCCTTGCGACTGGCGTCCCTTGATGCTGATTTCGCTGAAGTCCTTTTCCAACAGGAGTTTCTTGACACGTGGATTGGGCTTGAGGGTAATCTTGATAATCTCGGCCTCGCCATTAGGATTGGCGCTGAAATAGGCAATGCGCGAACCGGGAGTTCCTTGTGTCAAGTCGTATTCGCGGTCGCGGGTCATGGCCGTCACGGAGAATCGCTTGATATAGTGGAATCCCTCTTTGCCGTCGCGATAGACCACGTTATACACCGTGCGCTTATCGTTCTTCTTGAAGATGCCCACGTGCAGTACGTTCTTGCCGACAAACATCTTCTCGCTCACGCGCACAATCTTATATTTACCATCCTTGTAGAAGAGGATTACATCGTCGATGTCCGAACAGTTGTCCACAAACTCGTCCTTCTTCAACGACGTACCGATGAATCCCTCTTCGCGGTTGATGTAGAGTTTCTCGTTAGCCTCGGCCACCTTGGCGGCTTCGATGGTGTCGAAGTTACGGAGTTCGGTCATACGTGGATGTTCCTTGCCGTATTTCTCTTTCAGCATCTTGTACCAGTCGCTGGTCACCTCTATCATGTTGTTCAGCTTACGGTCAATCTCCTCCACCTCTCCGTTCATGCGGGCAATGGCCTCGTCGGCCCTGTCTTTGTTGAACCGCAGGATGCGTGCCATCTTGATTTCCATCAGGCGCAGGATGTCATCCTTGGTCACTTCGCGGATAAACTGGGGATAGAAGGGTGTCAAGCGGTTGTCGATGTGTTCACACGCTGCATCCATGTTGGGTGCCTGTTCGAACTGGCGGTCCTTATAGATACGCTCTTCGATGAAGATTTTCTCCAACGAAGCAAAGTGCAGCAGTTCCAGCAATTCGCCCTTGCGGATTTCCAATTCCTTGCGGATAAGTGCCATGGTGTTGTCCACCGACTTACGGAGCACATCGCTGATTGTCAAGAAGTGAGGCTTGTTGTCATCAATCACACAGCAGTTGGGCGAGATGCTCACCTCGCAATCGGTAAAGGCATAGAGGGCATCCAATGTCTTGTCGCTGGATACTCCTGGTGCCAAATGCACCTGTATCTCCACTTGAGCCGACGTATTGTCATCCACCTTACGGATTTTGATTTTTCCCTTTTCTGCGGCTTTCAGGATAGAGTCGATAAGGGTGGTCGTAGTCTTTCCAAACGGTATCTCGGTAATGACGAGTGTCTTGTTGTCGAGCTTGCTGATTTTGGCACGCACCTTCACCACACCGCCGCGTTCACCGTCGTTGTACTTCGCCACGTCGATGCTGCCGCCTGTCAGGAAGTCGGGATAGAGTTGGAACGGTTCGTCATGCAAATAAGCCACCGCTGCATCGCACAGTTCGTTGAAGTTGTGAGGCAGGATTTTGGAAGAGAGTCCCACGGCAATACCCTCCACACCTTGTGCCAGCAACAGGGGGAACTTCACCGGCAGGGTGATAGGCTCCTTGTTGCGACCATCGTAAGAGAGTTTCCATTCCGTAGTTTTGGGATTGAACACCACATCCAAGGCAAACTTCGACAAACGTGCCTCGATGTAACGCGGAGCGGCAGCCGAGTCTCCCGTCAGGATGTTACCCCAGTTACCCTGGCAATCCACCAACAGTTCCTTCTGCCCCAATTGCACCAGTGCATCACCAATGGATGCATCGCCATGGGGATGGAACTGCATGGTATGTCCCACAATATTGGCCACCTTGTTGTACCGTCCGTCATCCAGCCGTTTCATCGAATGGAGTATACGGCGCTGCACCGGTTTGAATCCGTCATTGATATGCGGCACGGCACGTTCAAGAATTACATACGAGGCATAGTCCAGAAACCAGTTCTGATACATACCGGTCAGCTGGTGTTTCACACTCTCGTCCTTCACATCAGCAGGTTTGTACTCCGAATGCTCTTCCGCAGCATTGTCCATCGACGCGTTTTCGTCCAAATTGTCCTTTTCTATGATTTCGTCGCTCATAAAATTGCCAGGTTAATGATGTTTTTGTCACTAAAATAGTTAAACTGTATTAGTATGCTTGCAAAAGTACGAATTATTTGCAAAAAAATCGCTTACTTTGCAGCAAATTTGGCCAATGAGTGCCGAAAAACAGTAAGAATGGAACAAAAATAACATATAAAAACAGATAAAACAATGGCACAAGAAGATGTTTTCAAGAAAATCGTCTCACATTGCAAGGAGTACGGTTTTGTGTTTCCGTCAAGTGATATTTACGACGGATTGGGCGCCGTTTATGATTACGGCCAAATGGGTGTAGAGTTGAAGAACAACATCAAGCAGTACTGGTGGCAGAGCATGGTATTGCTGCACGAGAATATCGTGGGGATCGATTCAGCCATCTTCATGCACCCGACCATTTGGAAGGCGTCAGGACACGTGGATGCATTCAACGACCCCCTGATTGACAACCGCGACAGCAAGAAGCGTTACCGCGCCGACGTTCTCATCGAGGACCAGATGGCCAAGTACGACGAGAAGATTAACAAAGAGGTGGCCAAGGCTGCCAAGCGTTTCGGCGAAGCATTCGACGAAGCACAGTTCCGCGCCACCAACGGCCGTGTGTTGGAGAACCAGGCTAAGCGTGACGCACTCCATGCCCGTTTCCAGAAGGCATTGAACGACAACGACCTGAACGAACTGCGTCAGATTATCCTCGACGAAGAGATTGTCTGCCCTATCAGCGGCACCAAGAACTGGACCGAAGTGCGTCAGTTCAACCTCATGTTCTCTACCGAGATGGGTTCTACTGCCGACGGAGCCATGAAGGTGTACCTCCGTCCCGAGACAGCTCAGGGTATATTCGTCAACTACATGAACGTGCAGAAGACCGGCCGCATGAAGATTCCTTTCGGTATTGCCCAAATCGGTAAGGCGTTCCGCAACGAAATCGTAGCCCGTCAATTTATCTTCCGTATGCGTGAATTCGAGCAGATGGAGATGCAGTTCTTCGTACGCCCCGGCTCTGAACTGGAATGGTTCAAGCAGTGGAAGGAGACCCGCCTCAAGTGGCACAAGGCACTTGGCTTCGGCGACGACCACTACCGCTACCACGACCACGACAAGTTGGCCCACTATGCCAATGCAGCTACCGACATTGAGTTCCTCATGCCTTTTGGTTTCAAGGAAGTGGAAGGTATTCACAGCCGTACGAACTTCGACCTCAGCCAGCACGAGAAGTATTCAGGCAAGAGCATCAAGTACTTCGATCCTGAGTTGAACGAGAGCTACGTGCCCTACGTTATCGAAACATCAATTGGAGTAGACCGCATGTTCCTCAGCGTAATGTGCGCCTCTTATCAGGAAGAGACTTTGGAGAACGGCGAAACACGCGTAGTGCTGAAGTTGCCCGCAGCCCTTGCTCCTGTGAAGTTGGCCGTACTGCCTTTGGTAAAGAAAGACGGTCTGCCCGAAAAGGCACGCGAGATTATCAACGACCTGAAGTTCCACTTCAACTGCCAGTACGACGAGAAGGACTCTATCGGCAAGCGTTACCGCCGTCAGGATGCCATCGGTACACCGTACTGTATCACCGTGGACCATCAGACTCTGGAAGACAACTGTGTGACCCTGCGCAACCGCGATACCATGCAGCAGGAGCGCGTAGCCATCAGCGACTTGAACAATATCATCGCTGACAAGGTGAGCATCACCAGCCTGTTGAAGACATTATTGTAAAACAGTAATGAGTGGCAAGCTACAAGTGACTATATTCAACCAACCGTAGCTTGTCACTCATAACGAAATAATAAACGTATGAAGAAATCCCTTTGGCTGCTGTTTGCAGCAGTGATTGCCTCGTGTCTCTTTGCCGCCTGCGACGAGACCGCCGACGTGAACGAATATGCCAATTGGCGTGAGCGCAACCAGCGATTCATCGACTCCATTGCTGCTGTAGCAGAAGACAACGCGGATGGCAATTGGCGCATCTACAAGAGCTACACCCTTCCGCCCGACAACCCCAACGAGTTGGCTCAGATGAAGAATGTCAACGACTACGTCTATTGCCACATCGAGCAAAGCGGAACAGGCGCCACATTGCCCATCTACACCGACAGCATACGGGCCAACTACCGCATGTGGCTCATCAATAACGAATTGATTGACCAGTCGTTCCGTGGCGAGTTCAATCCCTCGTTCAGTGTGCCGGCCAAGTTTGCCATGAACGGCACCATCACCGGTTGGACCACTGCCATGCAGCAGATGCACGTAGGCGATTCGTGGACCATCTACATCCCCTACACCTTAGGGTATGGCACCACCCCCAGCGGAACCATCCCTGCCTATTCAGCACTGAAGTACTGGGTTAATCTGGCAGGTATCTATCCCACTGGCACCATCGTGCCAGAATGGCAATAAACATACATTTCCCTTTCAATCAGTCATCGGATTGGGGGATTGCCCCCTACACAATGTAAGAGGGATGCATCTGTCGATGCATCCCTCTTTTGTTGTATACCACATTGGAGTTATAAAAAATGCGACTTGCATTTTTTCAATTTTGAATATCCCTTATGAAAATAGGGGCAATACGCCCTTTTTACCGCATGGCCAATGCACGGTTCTCGGCCGCTTCCATCACTTCGCGCTCACCGGGTCCCTTGTCGTTGATGCCACACAGGTGGAGAATACCGTGAATGATGACACGGTACAACTCGCGTTCGTAATCCTGTCCGAACTGTTCGGCATTGGTGCGCACGGTATCGAGACTGATGAAGAGGTCGCCACTGATGATGTCGCCCTCGGAATAGTCGAAGGTGATAATGTCGGTGTAATAGTCGTGCTGCAGATACTCGCGGTTGACCTCGAGGATGCGCTCGTCATCGCAAAAGATGTAGGCCACATCGCCCACACGCTTTCCATACTGGGCCGCCACGGCCTTTATCCACGCATTGTTATCGCGTTTTTTGATACTGGGGAGTTTCACCCCGTCGGTTTGATAGGTAATCATTTGTTTTATTTATGATTTAGCAAGCATCACTATCGTCTGCACTCCAAAGCGCAGCGTCACTCCTGCCTCCTACACTCCTCAAAAGAACAAATAGCAAATGAACAGTGCCGCAATGATGCCTGCCGCATCGGCCAAAAGGCCACATGGAACGGCATAACGGGTCTTGCGGATACCTACACTACCGAAATAGACGGCAAGGATGTAGAAGGTGGTGTCGGTAGAACCTTGGAACAGGCAGGCCAGACGCCCCACAAAGGAGTCAGCCCCGTAGGTCTGCATGGCATCTACCATCAAGCCACGTGCTCCACTTCCACTCAAGGGTTTCATCAAGGCGGTGGGCAGGGCACCTACAAACTCGGTGTCGAACCCAAGGGCGGCAACCAAAGCGGCAATGCCATCGAGCAACATATCCATGGCACCCGAAGCGCGGAACACACCGATGGCTACCAACACAGCCACCAAGTAGGGGATGATGCGCACTGCCGTCTGGAAGCCCTCTTTCGCTCCCTCGACAAAGGCATCATAGACATTGACACGCTTGCGCATACCGGCCACAATGAATCCTATTATTATAAGGAAGAGGAAAATATTGGCCACTTGGGATGAGTAAAGGTCCATCTGCTCACGCGAGAGTTGACTGACACCCCAGATAATCAGTCCCACTGCGGCACACATGCCTCCCAGGATGGTGAGCATCGTACGGTTGAACAGATTAATCCGCTGATAGATACACACGGCTATCATACCCACCAATGTAGAGAAGAAGGTCGCCAACAGGATGGGGATAAACACATCGGTAGGTTGGGCGGCTCCCATCTGGGCACGATAGACCATGACGCTGACTGGAATAAGTGTCAACCCCGAAGTGTTCAGCACAAGGAACATAATCATGGGATTGGTGGCCGTATCCTTACGGGTATTCAGTTCCTGCAACTGCTCCATAGCCTTCAGACCAAGAGGAGTGGCAGCATTATCCAACCCTAACATGTTGGCGGAGATATTCATAAAGATAGTACCTGTAACAGGGTGTCCCTTCGGAATGTCAGGAAACAAACGAGTGAAGAGCGGACTCATCAGACGGGCCAGCATATTCACTACGCCACCCTGCTCGCCAATCTTCATGATACCGAGCCACAGACTGAGTACACCCGTCAATCCCAAAGAGATGGTGAATGCCGTTTCGGCTGAACTGAAGGTGGAATCCATCATGGCAGGAAACACCGAAGTGTCGCCCATAAAGACTAACTTGACCAACGCCACGACAAAGGCGATAAGGAAAAATGCAATCCAAATGTAATTGAGTACCATATTCTCTACTGTTTTCCCGTTCTTAACGGGACAAAGATACAACAATCCGCGAGGAGAAGAAAAGAATATCGACAAAAATCATCGTTACCTGCAGAAGTTTGCGTAACTTTGGAGCATCTTTTCAAGAAATACGGAATATGGACGAAAACTTTGACATACGCGAAGAGCAATTCTCCAACCGCGAACGGGAATTTGAGAATATCCTGCGTCCCTTGCGCTTCAGCGATTTCAGCGGACAAAACAAGGTGGTTGAGAACCTGAGCATCTTTGTACAGGCTGCCCGCCTGCGAGGCGAACCGCTTGACCACACCCTGTTGCATGGTCCTCCAGGATTGGGAAAGACCACCCTGAGCCAAATCATTGCTGCCGAATTGGGTGTGGGATTCAAGATTACCAGCGGCCCCGTATTGGACAAACCGGGCGACCTGGCTGGCCTGCTCACTTCGCTGGAACCGAATGACGTGCTGTTTATCGATGAAATACACCGACTCAGCCCTATCGTGGAGGAGTACCTCTACTCAGCCATGGAGGACTACCGCATCGATATTATGATTGACAAAGGTCCCTCGGCCCGAAGCATACAGATAGGGTTGAATCCCTTCACCTTGGTAGGTGCAACCACACGAAGCGGACTGCTGACGGCTCCACTCCGTGCCCGATTCGGCATCAACCTGCACTTGGAATACTACGATGCGGAGGTACTGACACGCATCATCCTGCGCTCGGCCAAGATCTTGAATGTGCCCTGCGACCCTAAAGCGGCCGCCGAGATTGCCGGACGAAGCCGTGGCACACCGCGTATTGCCAATGCACTACTTCGCCGCGTGCGCGACTTTGCCCAAGTGAAAGGTAACGGCAAGATTGATACTGAGATAGCCCGCTATGCCTTGGAAGCCCTCAACATCGACCGCCACGGACTGGACGAGATAGACAACAAGATTCTGAACACCATCATCGACAAATTCAAGGGAGGCCCCGTAGGAATAAGCACCATCGCCACTGCCATCGGTGAAGACACCGGCACAGTGGAGGAGGTATATGAACCATTCCTTATCAAAGAGGGATTCATCAAACGTACTCCCCGAGGCCGAGAAGTAACCGAACTGGCTTACCGCCACTTAGGAAAAACTCCCCTCCGCAATGATGGAGGAATGGAAAGTCTGTTTTGAAATATCCCCTTAGATTATCTATCTAGACAATCTAGAATTTCTATACAATCTAGAACTTCTATAATTACAATTATGGCAAACCTAAAATCATTGGCCAAAGAGACGGCCATCTATGGTATGAGCAGTATTGTAGGCCGTTTTCTCAACTACCTGCTGGTACCCCTATATACAGCTAAACTGAGTGCTGCCTCGGGCGGATACGGTGTCATCACCAACGTGTACGCACTGACGGCCCTGTTCCTGATTCTTCTTACCTATGGTATGGAGACAGGATTCTTCCGCTTTGCCAACAAACAGGGGGAGAGTCCGACACGGGTATATAGCACCATTCTGATTTCGGTATTCACCACATCGCTGCTGTTCTTCCTGCTCGTTTTGGGCAACTTGGATAGTGTTGCAGGATTCTTAGGCTATGCCAACCACCCGGAGTACATCGGCATGATGGCAGCTGTAGTAGCCTTGGACGCTTTCCAAAGCATCCCCTTTGCCTGGCTGCGCTACCAAAAGAAGGCATGGAAATTTGCCGGACTGAAACTGCTGTTCATCATCATGAATATCGGGTTGAACCTGCTCTACTTTGTGGTTCTGCCCGCCCTATACGAAAGTCACCCCGAATGGGTCAATGGATTCTACAACCCTGGTGTAGGTGTGGGATATGCCTTCGGTATCAATCTGGTATGCACCTCTTCCATTACGGTACTCTTCTGGCCGGAACTGACAGGATTCCGCTATGTGTTTGACTATAAACTATGGAAACAGATTCTTGCCTACTCTTTCCCTATACTGATATTGGGATTGGCCGGCATCTTGAACCAAACGGTAGACAAAATCATCTTCCCCTTGGTATACAAAGGTAGCGAACAAGCGGGATTGGCCCAACTGGGCATCTATGGAGGAGCCAGCAAGATTGCGATGATTATGGCCATGCTAATCCAAGCATTCCGCTATGCCTACGAACCCTTTGTATTTGGCAAATCGGGAGCAAAGGACAACCGCGAAACTTATGCACAGGCGATGAAATATTTCATCATCTTTGCGCTGATGGCCTTCTTAGCAGTGGTGTTCTACATGGATTTACTGCGCTATATCATTGCTCCCGACTATTGGGAAGGATTGCGTGTGGTACCCATTGTGATGACAGCTGAAATTTTCATGGGAATCTACTTCAACCTCTCATTCTGGTACAAGCTGACCGACCAAACCCGCTACGGAGCCTGGTTCTCACTGACGGGGTGTGCCGTGATTGTACTGCTCAATGTATTCCTCATCCCCATTTACGGCTATATGGCCTGTGCATGGGCTGGTGTGGCAGGGTATGGCATCTGCATGTTGCTCTCCTACTTCATCGGACAGAAAAAGTATCCCATACACTACGACTTAAAATGTATCGGACGATATATTTCACTGGCCATCATCCTCTATTTTGCCTCCACCCTCATCCCCACAACGTGGGACATCTTCCTGCGCCTGGCTTTCAACACCTTGCTGATGGGTATCTTTGTGGCATACACCGTAAAGCATGACTTCCCGCTCAGCCAACTGCCTGTGGTAGGAAAGTGGTTCAGGAAGAAATAAAAAACAACTACTGATACAGAGTAAATGGTTCATTCTTTCAATGAAAGGATGAACCATTTACTCTATCCCCAACGCCCTACTTACGGCATCCCCAAGTGAACTATTGTTCACTACCTCAAGTGAATAACTTACGGCTTGGGAAGTGGATAACTTACGGCCCGACAAATGAACTATAGTTCACTTGGGCAACCAATAACAAGGTGGAGACAAAGGGAAAAGTCTCTCTCTCTTCCTGCATTATAGAACCCCAATTTCAGAGCGGAAAAACGGAAAGTGCAAAGACTTTCAGTAGGACCTTTAAAGAAGTGTCTATTCATTCAGCTAATGAAACAAAAAACCGTCTACTGAAATGGTTCTTCTGCATTTTAGTTGAAAAGGTAATGTTTTTGTAGTATATCTCCATTAGCACTTGCAGTATATCTCTGTTGGCACTTGCAGTATATCT
>JAFWYQ010000129.1 GCA_017517605.1 Bacteroidaceae bacterium | reverse complement strand
TAAGGAAGCTATCAAAAGAATTGATGCGAACCCCAATGTCAGGACAATCAACATTGATAATGGATTTTATATAGAATCCATATCTTCTGCCGAATATTTCAACTCTCCCAAGACTATACTTCTTGAAACGACCGATAGTTGTCTAATTCAAGAAATACAATCTTTGGAAGTATATGAAAACAATATCTACATATTGGATAACAGTGCCAACCGATTGTATGTATTTGATATGGAAGGACATTTTCTACATCAGATAGGATCCCCTGGAGCCGGCCCAGGCGAATATATCCAAATTGCCGACTTTACCATCGACAGAGAGAATCATATCATTTATGTTTATGACGAATTTGCCAGCAAAGTTCACAAATATGACCTTCAAACATCCCAATATTTATCCTCTATAACAATCCAGAAAACCGGGAAGCAAAGTTTCTATATTCAGTACACGGAAGGGAAGTTATATTTAAACGAAACTGCTATCAATGGAAAAGAACCGAAGCACTTACTAAGAATGCTCAATGCACAAACAGGTAAACAGGAAGAAATCTTCTTAGATTCCAAACTTTATAACAAAGGATGGAATCTGACATTACGAAATTATCACAACTTCTTTTATGGGAAAGGAACAAAATTTCCCAAATACATTGAATGGTTTATGAATACTATCCTTACAATTGAAGGGAACAAAATCTATCCCTCTTACATAATCCAAAGCAAAGATTTTGCGACCGAAAATGATGTCAAGAAATTAATTGATACATATTATTCCAATAACCGTGTTTATAATTTCGAGTCCATCAATTCTGACGGAAAAATATACCATATAGAGAATTTTGTTGAGTCGGACAAATTTGTACATTTCCGTTTCAAAAAATCAAATAGAACCTACCATCTATTTTATGACAAGAAAGATGATACGGTTCAATTTACTACGAAACTTACCAATGATTATTTCGCAAAAGGTTTTCTAATGAATCAAAACTTCTGTTACTACGATGAAACAGGAGCTTACGGAATTATGCAAACCGATTTCATCCCATTAATCAAAGAACACTTCATTGATAGAGGATTTCTGAATATGCAATTAGACAACTATGAGAAGATTAAGCAGATTGCAGAAGACTCAAATCCCATAATCTTGTATTATCCGTTTAAGTAATAATGCTGAAAATGAAAAAGATTTTATCATTTACGTGTGTGCTCATTTTGATGTTTGGGACTTTTCACTCTTGTCACTCTTCCCCAACCGATGGAACACAAGCAGGTTCTTCGGATTCTTCACCTGCAACCATAGAACGCAAGCAAGAGCCGATAGAGACGACCGTCTTACAGGGAAAGACCTTCTATCAGGAGTTGGCCGGTAATGGCAAGGTGACGGCCAGCCGTTCGGCTGAAGTGCGGTTCAAGACCGTGGAACGCATTGCCCATGTGTGGGTGCGCAACGGTCAGCGGGTAGAGGCCGGACAGAAGTTGGCGGAGCTGGACAAATTCCGTCTCGAACGGTCGTTGGCACAAGCCAAGGATAACTTGGAACAGAGCCGGCTCAACCTGCAGGATCTGCTCATCGGACGAGGGTATTCGTTGGAGGAGATAAATAGTAGCCACTCCCTAAAGCCTCTCCCTTTAGGGGGAGGTTTGGAGGAGGCTTCAGATTTCCACTTGGCCGCCATCAAGAGTGGTTACAACAAGGCGCTGATAGCCTACGAACTGGCAGCAAAAGAGCTGGAGCAGGCCACGCTAACGGCCCCCTTCAGTGGGGTGGTGGCCAACCTGACGGCCAAGGCAGACAATCTCTCCTCCACGGGCGAGGCATTCTGTTTGGTGATAGACGATGCACAGCCCGAAGTGGCCTTTACAGTACTGGAGAGCGAACTTCCGATGGTACGCCCCGGCTACCGTGTGGCGGTTATCCCCTTTGCTGAGCGCGACCCTCAGGCACGGGTATGGGGTGAGGTGACGGAGGTGAACCCATACGTGGAGAGCAACGGCATGGTGAAGGTGAAAGCTCGCGTAGCCAATAATGGCCGACTGATAGAGGGCATGAACGTGAAGGTAACGTTGCGCCAACCGATGGGCGAGCGTCTGGTCATTCCCAAGAGTGCCGTAGTGATGCGCTCAGGCAAACCGGTGGTATTTACCTTGACACACGGTAAGGCACAATGGAACTACGTGGAGGTGTTGGCCGAAAACAGTGACTCGTGTACCGTGGCACCGCGTACCAAGGAGTACGAGGGACTCTCAGCGGGCGACACGGTGATAGTGAAGGGTAATTTGAACTTGGCACACGATAGTGAACTATGATAAAATTTCTGTTACGCCGACCCATTGCGGTATTCATGGCCTTCACGGCCTTTTTCATTGTGGGCATTGTCACCTACAGGACACTGCCCGTCTCCTTGTTACCCGACATAGCCATCCCTGAGATAACGGTGCAGGTGACGGGGGAAAACACCTCTGCCCGTGAGTTGGAGAACACCGTCATGCGTACCCTCCGGGCACAACTCATGCAAGTGGAGCGGTTGGATGACTTGCGGAGCCAGACGCGCGACGGCATCGGACTCATCCGTCTTCGTTTTGAATATGGCACCAACACCAATTTGGCCTTCATTGAGGTGAACGAAAAGATTGATGCAGCCATGAGCCATCTGCCACGCAACACCCAGCGCCCGCGGGTCATCAAGGCCAGTGCTACGGACATACCGGTGCTGTATCTGAATTTAGTTGACAAGAGACAAGTTGACGAGTTGACAAGGCCATCCGGTACAAATACCTCGTCAACTTGTCAACTCGTCAACTCGTCAACTGAATTCCTCTCCCTCTCCGACTTTGCCGAGAATGTGGTGCGCCGCCGCATCGAGCAACTGCCCGAGGTGGCAATGGTGGATATATCAGGATTGGCTCACCAACAGGTGCAGATTGTGCCCGACTTGGCACGGATGGAAGCCATGGGACTCAGCGTATCGACCATCGAGAGTGCGTTGGCAAGCAACAATGTGGAACCGGGAAGCATGACGGTACGTGATGGGTACTACGAATATAACATACGTTTCTCTACCATCGTACGTACGGTAGAGGATGTGAAACGCATTCCCATACGGCACGAAGGGCGCATAATGACACTGGGCGAACTGGCTGACGTAAGGATGACACCCACGGAAGAGACGGGAATGACTACCTATAACGGGAAACGAGCTGTGAGCCTGGCCATCATCAAACAGGCTGATGAGAATATGGACAAGATGAAATCGGCCTTGAACGGAGCGATATGGTCACTGAAACAGACAAACCCACACATACAATTCGACATCACCCGTAATCAGACGGAGCTGTTGGACTACACACTGACCAACCTGCAACAGAACCTGGCACTCGGTTTCCTCTTCATCCTGATAGTGGCTTCCCTCTTCATGGGGGGCGTACGTTCACCCATCGTCATAGGCGTCTGCATGGTGGTGGCATTGGTCATCAGTTTCATCTTTTTTTACCTCTTCGGCATGTCACTCAACATCATCTCCCTATCAGGGCTTATTCTGGCCGAGGGTATGATGATTGACAATGCCATCATCGTGACGGAGAACATCACCCAATACCGCGACAAAGGATATACAGTGGAGGAGGCTTGTCAGTTGGGAACAGAGGAGGTCATCACTCCCATGCTCTCCTCCTCGTTGACCACCATCGCCGTATTCATCCCCTTGGTATTCATCAGCGGCATTGCCGGAGCCATCTTTATGGACGAAGCCTTTGCCGTCACAGTGGGACTGGTGGCATCCTACATCACAGGCATCATCCTGTTGCCGGTACTGTATAGGATAGTGTTCGGACTCAAACTACGGTTCAAGGTTCAAGGTTTAAAGTTCAAGGTTCAAGGTTCAAAATCCTCGTCAACTTGTCAACTTGTCAACTTGTCAACTATTTACGACCGTGGCATCCATTGGGTGTTTTCACACAAAGGGATTACATTGGGTATGGTGATTCTCTCCATCCCCCTTTGTGTACTGATGTTCTACCTGCTTCCCAAGGAGCGTATGCCTGAAACGAGCCGCACAGAACTGGCTGTCCGTATCGACTGGAACGAGCATATCCACTTGGAGGAAAACCGGCGGAGGACAGAGGAGTTGGAACAGTTTTGCAAGAATCTTGAAGTTGACGAGTTGACGAGATACAAGTTGACAAGACCATCCGGCACTAATCCCCCGTCAACTCGTCAACTTGTCAACTCGTCAACTGGACCTTTGTCAACTGAAGTTGTTGAATCCCAAGCCCACATTGGTACACGCCAATACCTGTTGGATAGGGAACAGACATCGGGCACAGAAACCGATTTGTACTTGCGTACCGCCACGGCCGAAGGCCCGGCTTTGCTGCAAACAGCCATCAGTTCATGGATGGCAACTCACTATCCGCAGGCTACCGTGCATTTTTATGCTCCGGAAAATGTGTTTGAAAAAGTGTTCGACACCAACGAGCCGGAGTTGGTGGTAGAACTCTACAACAAGGACAAAACCCTCCTGCAGGAGGTGGACCATCTGCTGGCATTGCAACAGAGGATCGATAGCCAGGTGGGAGAAACTTCGGAAGGATTGGCCGTACAGGAACAAATCGGACTGACTATCGACCGCGAAAGGCTGCTGCTCTATGGGGTCAGCTACGACGAAATTATCCGCACCCTCAAGATGGCTTTGCGCGAAAACAAAGTGGCCACCCTACGGTCGTATCAAAGTTATCTGCCCATCAGTATCAGCGGGCGGGAACAGACACTGGACGAGATTCTGACACATACGTTGGTGGAAATTCCGTCATCCGTGCGCGGTGAAAGGCAACGCGTACCGCTGAAAAGTTTCATCACCACCTATCCCTCGCAAGGTTTGAAGACTATTACGGCCGGAATGGCAGGAGAGTATGTGCCATTGACATACGCTGAGACAAAACAGGCTGGCACAATCGTGGAAAAGGTGAAAGAGGTTTTTGGAAATGAAGAACGAAGAGGGAAGAGTGAAGAATGGGGAAAAGGGGACGCAGATGCAAACCGTAGGGGAACCCCTTGTGGGTACCCAAAAACAAAACGGGCAATATCAGCCACGGGGCAACCACAAGGGATTGCCCCTACGGTGGGCGAAAAACAATCCGCGTCATCGGTTGATGAAGAATCTGTGCCGCATGGCCATTCTTCACTCTTCAATCTTCACTCTTCACTTAATGGGTCCACCTGGTCCCCCTCCTTCTCCGGTGCTTTCTTCTCCAGTCATCGGATGATAGACGAACTGACGGTGGTACTCTTCATTTCGCTGTTGCTGATGTACTTTATCTTGGCGGCACAGTTCGAGAGTTTTCTACAACCATTGATCGTATTGGCTGAGATTCCCATCGACTTGGGTTTTGCCTTGGTGGTGATGGCTGTCTGCGGCGTGAGTCTGAACCTGATGAGTGCCATCGGTATAGTGGTCAGTTGTGGTATCATCATCAACGACTCTATCCTGAAACTGGATATGATCAATGTATTGCGTAAGGAGGGAGTACCCCTGATGGAGGCTATCCATACTGCGGGTACACGACGCCTTCGCTCCATCATCATGACCTCGCTAACCACCATACTGGCCATGGTGCCGTTGCTGTTTACCCACGACCTTGGTTCGGAACTGCAGACTCCGCTGGCCATTGCCATGATTGCCACCATGACGGTGGGCACCTTGGTGAGCCTGTTTGTGATTCCGTTGGTGTATTGGGGGGTATATAGGAGTGAAGAATGAAGAATCAGTTCAAGGTTCAAGAGGAAGCAGATGCAAACCGTAGGGG
>JAFWYQ010000128.1 GCA_017517605.1 Bacteroidaceae bacterium | reverse complement strand
CCTCGGCATTCTGTTCGGCCTCTGCCTTCATGCGGTTGATTTCGTCCTGAGACAGACCGGAAGACGCCTCGATGCGGATGGCCTGCTCCTTACCAGTGGCCTTATCCTTGGCAGATACCTTCAGAATACCGTTGGCATCGATGTCGAATGTCACTTCAATCCGAGGCACACCACGACGGGCGGGAGCGATACCGGTGAGGTTGAACTGGCCGATGCTCTTGTTCTGAGCGGCCATGGGGCGCTCGCCCTGAAGTACGTGGATGGTAACTTCGGTCTGATTGTCGGCTGCAGTTGAGAAGGTCTCTACCTTGCGGGCAGGGATTGTGGTGTTGGCATCAATCATCTTGGTCATCACACCACCCATGGTCTCGATACCCATTGACAGGGGAGTGACGTCGAGGAGTACGATGTCGCCCACACCCTCTTCCTTGTTGAGGATGGCACCCTGGATAGAGGCTCCAATGGCTACCACTTCGTCGGGGTTCACACCCTTTGAAGGAGCTTTTCCGAAGAAATCCTCAACCAGCTTCTGTACGGCGGGGATACGGGTTGAACCACCCACGAGGATTACTTCATCGATGTCGGCATTGCTCAGACCAGCATCGCTCATGGCCTTCTTACAGGGCTCCAAGCAGGCCTGAATCAGGTTGTGGGCCAAAGCCTCGAACTTGGCACGGGTCAAAGTCACTACCAAGTGCTTGGGACCTGTGGCTGTAGCGGTGATGTAGGGGAGGTTGATTTCAGTGGATGTTGCTGATGAAAGCTCAATCTTGGCCTTCTCGGCAGCCTCCTTCAAGCGCTGCAGAGCCATGGGGTCTTGAGAAAGGTCAACACCGTGCTCGTTCTTGAACTCCTGTACCAACCAGTCGATGATTACCTGGTCGAAGTCGTCACCACCGAGGTGAGTGTCACCATTGGTTGAGAGTACTTCGAACACACCGCCACCGAACTCGAGGATAGAGATATCGAAGGTACCACCACCAAGGTCGAACACGGCAATCTTCATGTCCTTGTTGGCCTTGTCAACACCGTATGCCAATGCTGCAGCAGTAGGCTCGTTCACGATACGCTTCACGTCCAAGCCTGCAATCTGGCCGGCTTCCTTAGTTGCCTGACGCTGTGAGTCGCTGAAGTATGCGGGCACTGTGATGACGGCCTCTGTCACTTCCTGACCCAGATAGTCTTCGGCAGTCTTCTTCATCTTCTGCAGAATCATAGCACTGATTTCCTGCGGAGTGTAGAGGCGACCGTCGATGTCGACACGCGGAGTGTAGTTGTCGCCCTTGACTACCTTATAAGGTACGCGTGAAACCTCCTTGGCTACTTGGTCGTAAGTCTCACCCATGAAGCGCTTGATTGAGAAAATCGTACGCTGGGGGTTGGTTACAGCCTGACGCTTGGCAGGGTCGCCCACCTTGCGTTCGCCACCATCAACGAATGCTACAATAGAAGGAGTTGTACGGCGTCCTTCGCTATTAGTGATCACTACAGGTTCGTTACCTTCGAATACAGAAACACATGAGTTTGTGGTTCCCAAGTCAATTCCAATAATCTTTCCCATAATCTTTCTTTTTATTTTTTTTGTTATTAATTTCTTTTTTGTCTCGTTGGTCAATGCATCAATGCATCAACCATTATTCGGTGCATTTTGTTCGCATCTGTTGATATAAAAACAAAACCCGTGCCAAACTTTTCGCGGAGGAAAAGTGTGACACGGGATTGTGATTTTACTTTTTATTATGCCATTACTGGCAGGAATGCTGACTAATTGACAGATGTTGTGTGCCAAATGCGTGCGCACTCACTCTCTCGGTGGGAGAGGAGAGGATGGTCAGCGATTGTTCACCACGCGATAGGCGCGTTGGAAATCTTCGTCGTTGACCAGAATCTTTACATTACCACCCGATGAGAGGTAAGGTGAAGTGATGGCACCCAATGTCTCGTCGCGCAACATGCAATCAATATGTTCGGTCTGCAACAGCCCTTTTACAAGTTCGGCTTCCCACAGCGAGCCTTCAAAAATCTCTTTCATACCTTATTATATTATAATTATACGGGGTTAGACATTTTTTTCATACAACAACTGTGGTGGAAAGTTTGTTCCCGTTATGCCTTGTCGTTCTGACGGATTTCCACACGGCGGATTTTTCCGCTGATGGTCTTGGGCAGTTCATTCACAAACTCGATGACACGCGGATACTTGTAGGGGGCAGTGACACGCTTCACGTGGTCCTGCAACTCCTTTATAAGGGCTTCGTCGGCCTTGTCCTTGTAGTCCTTGGCCAGGATGATAGTGGCTTTTACTACCTGTCCACGAATCTCGTCGGGTACACCAGTTATAGCACATTCCACTACTGCTGGATGAGTCATCAATGCACTTTCCACTTCAAATGGGCCGATGCGGTAACCCGAACTCTTGATGACATCGTCAGCACGGCCAACGAACCAATAGTAGCCGTCCTGGTCGCGCCAAGCCACATCGCCTGTGTAATAGATACCGTCGCGCCATACGTCCTCAGTCTTTTCTGGATTGCGGAAATACTCCTTGAAGAGACCCAGGGGTTTGCCCTTGCCAGTGCGGATGACAATCTGTCCCTGCTCGCCATCCTCGGCCGAACGTCCATCGGGGGTCAACAGGTCGATGTCGTATTGCGGATTGGGTACTCCCATACTGCCCGGTTTCGGCTCCATCCAAGGGAAGGTGGCCAGTGTGAGGGTGGTCTCGGTCTGTCCGAATCCCTCCATCAGGCGTATGCCGGTGAGTTCCTTGAAGGTGTCGTACACCGCTCCGTTCAATGCCTCGCCCGCTGTTGTGCAATACTCCAGTGAAGAGAGGTCGAACTTGCGCAGGTCTTCGCGAATAAGGAAACGGTAAATGGTGGGAGGTGCGCAGAGGGAGGTGATGCGGTACTGCTCGATTTTATGCAGGATGTCGGCCGGGGTGAATTTCTCGTGGTCATACACGAAGATGTTGGCTCCGGCAAACCATTGGCCGTAGAGCTTTCCCCATACCGCTTTTCCCCAACCTGTGTCGGCAATGGTCAGGTGCAGGCTATTCTCGTGCAGATGGTGCCACAGATAGCCGGTGCTGATGTGCCCGATGGGATAGGTGAAGTCGTGAGCCACCATTTTGGGCTCGCCAGTAGTGCCCGATGTGAAGTACATCAGCATCACATCGTCGTTGGTATTCACATTGGCGGGACGGACGAAAGCCGGTGCTTCCTCGATGCCCTGTTGGAAATTGCTGAAGCCTTCGGGATATTCGGGACCAACGCTGACAACGGCCTTCACCGTGGGGGATTCGGGCAAGGCTGCTGCAATGTGGTCGGTTATCACACGTTCGCCTGCTGCTATGATGGCCTTGATGCCAGCGGCATTGCAACGATAGACAATGTCCTTCTTGGTAAGCAAATGGGTGGCAGGAATCACTACCGCTCCCAATTTGTGGAGAGCCAGGATGGAGAACCAGAACTCGTAGCGGCGCTTGAGGATGAGCATCACGGGGTCGCCCTTTCCAATACCCAGTGTCTGGAAATAGGATGCCGTACGGTCGGTCTCGCGCTTCATGTCGGCAAAGGTGAACTGGCGCATTTCGTCGTGGTCGTTGGTCCATAGCAAAGCCTTCTTGTCGGGTTGCTCAGCGGCATAAACGTCCACTACATCGTACGCAAAGTTGAAGTTTTCGGGCACATTGAAGTGCAAATTCTTTATATAATCCTCTTGCGAGGTAAATACGGTCTGCTTTAAGAATCTTTCTACCATGTTTGTATTTTAGTTGATAAGTTGATAAGTTGATAAGTTGACAAATTGAGGGGGAAGGGATAGATCCTACCTCCCGTTAACTTGTCGACTTGCGCCTAATCAACTGGATATTACATAATCGCAGCCAGGAAACGCACGGGCTTGCCATCAAGCGCCTTCATACCATGGGGTTGCTGAGAGTCGAAATAGAGGCTGTCGCCAGGGTTGAGGATAATCTCCTTGCCTGCCAAGTTTACCAACAGGCGGCCTTCGAGGATGTAGCTTATCTCCTGTCCGGTGTGGCTGTTGAGGTGCAGTGGTGCATCATCTTCCTTGGGTTCTACGGTCACGATGAAGGGGTCAATCTTGCGGTCGCGGAAACCCGATGCCAAAGCCTCGTACTTGTAGGCTTTGCTGCGCTCAACCGATACACCCTTTCCTGCACGGGTGAGGAAATAGGAATTCATCTTGGGCTCTTCGCCAAACATCAACACATCCAGTGTGATGTCGTAGCGTCGGGCAATCATCTGAAGGGCGCTTACTGAAATGTCTTTTGTACCACTCTCCATGGCTTGGTATTCTTCTACTGTCAGGTTGCAGCTTTCGGCCACTTCCTGCTCTGTCAGCTCCAGCACGTCGCGTAATCCACGCAATCGGGCGGCTATCTGTTTGATTTGATCGTTCATGATTGTTATTTGGGTTATAGGGTTATTTGTTGTGGTTGGTTGATGGACTTTTCTAGACTTTCTAGACTTTCTAGATAATCTAGACGATCTAGACAATCTAGATTTTCTAGAGATCCTAGATTCTCCATATTTCTAGCGGGTGATTTTATCGGCTGGCCTTCATTGCTCGGATGATGGCTGAGGTGAATCCGGCATGTTCCAATTCGTTGATGCCCTTGATGGTGATGCCGCCGGGGGTGGTCACTTTGTCGATTTCCACGGAAGGGTGGGTGTCGTTGTTGAGGATGAGGGCTGCGGCTCCCTTCACGCTTTGTGCCACCATGCGTTGGGCATCCTTGGGATAAAGTCCCATCTCCACACCTGCTTGCATGGCTGCTTGGATATACTTCAGCACGTATGCAATGCCACACGAGGTGAGTGCCGTGGTGGCGGCTATCTGACTTTCGGGCACGAGCATGGCCAACCCCATTTCGTTGAAGATTTCCACCATCAACCGTTCGTGCTCGGGGGTGGCTTGGCGACTGGCGATGAGTGTCATGCTCTCGAGTTGCGACATGGCAGTGTTTGGCACCAGGCGGAACATCGTCTGCTCAGGTGCTGCGGTATATTCCACCAATTGCTCGAAGCTGACTCCTGCTGCTACGGATACCAGCACTTGGTGGGGCTGCAAGGGCAACTCGGCCAACACGGGCTTCATCAACCAAGGCTTCACGGCCACAATCACGAAGTCGGCTTCGGTGATGGCTGCACGGTTGTCTGTCATCACGGTTATTTCGGGATGTTCCTGTTGCAATTGTTGCAGCATTTTTTCCGACGGGTCGGATACGGTGATGTCTGCTGCCCCCACGATAGTTCCTTTGGCCAGTCCACGGGCGATGGCGCCACCCATGTTTCCTGCACCGATGATTGTCACTTTCATTGTATGCTGTTTTTTTTGTTAAACGGTTGCAAAGATACAGAAAAACTGCGTTCCTACTTACATTATTTGATAAAATCGCGCGAAAAAATAGAAAAAAGCATGGTTTTATCCCTCTTCAGGTGATAAATATTCGTTTCCAGCATAGGAATGCTTCGGAGAAATGGATTGCACCATTCAAAATAAAGCTATACCTTTGCAGGCGCGAAAGACAATAAAGAAGATGAATAGAAACGCGATAGACTTCGAGAACGGGCGGGTAAGTACACTTTTCCGCCGTATACTGATACCTACACTATTGGGCTCGCTGGCCATATCGGCCGTGACGGCCATCGATGGCATATTCATTGGTCACGGAGTGGGAGCCGATGGTGTGGCCGCGGTGAACATTGTGGTGCCCATCTATCAGATTATGGCCGGATTGGGACTGATGATTGGCGCCGGATGCTCGGTAGTGAGCAGCATCCATGTGGGGAGGCACAAACTGAAGGCCGCCTGCATGAATGTGACACAGGCCTTGGTAGGGAGTTCGCTCGTTTGCCTGCTAATCACCGCGGCTATCATGATTTGGCCTACAGAGACGGCCCGTCTGCTTGGCTCGTCAGAGACCCTTTTGCCACAGGTGAGGGATTATCTGTTGTGGATTATGCCCTGCTTCGTGTTTGAAATGTGGAGTTTCATCGGACTCTTCATCATCCGGTTGGACGGTGCTCCGCGTGTGGCCATGTGGTGCAACATCATCCCCTGTACGTTGAACGCTGTGCTTGACTGGGTGTTTATCTTTCCCCTCGGTATGGGTGTGAAGGGTGCTGCCATTGCTACGGGTATCAGTATCGCCATTGGCGGAATCATGACATTGGGCTATCTGCTCTTCTTTTCGCACAGATTGCGCCCTGCACGGGTGAAGTGGAGCCGAAAAAGCCTATGCCTCAGCTTGCGTAATATAGGTTATCAGTGCCGTATCGGCTCGGCCTCGCTCTTGGGAGAGTTGACATTGGCCGTACTGACCTTTGTGGGAAACCTTACCTTTATGCATTACTTGGGCGACGATGGAGTAGGCGCCTTCGGTATAGCCTGCTACTACTCGCCCTTCTTCTTTATGATTGGCAATGCCGTGGCACAATCGGCACAACCCATCATCAGCTACGACTTTGGTACAGGGCGTCGCCATCGTATCCGTCAGGCACTTCGCCTTGTGCTCATCACTGCATCGGGGTTTGCCGCGCTGGTTATTGTAGGCTTTGTTCTCTTCCCCGAACCCTTGACGGCACTCTTTGTTGACCCACAGAGCATAGCCGGCAGGTTGGCCATCGAAGGCTTTCCCTATTATGCTGCAGGCATTCTCTTCTACATCCTCAACATTGCTCTGACAGGTTATTACCAGAGTTTGGAGAGTATGCGTCGGGCCACCCTCATTGTCACTTTGCGAACGGTGCTGCTCGTCCCCTCGTTCGTGTTGTTGCCCTTATGGTTGGGCGTGCCAGGCATTTGGTTGGCCATGCCTGTGACCGAGATGTTGACCCTCGTGGTAGTGGCCATTACAAAAATAACTGCAAAAAAGAGTTTATAATCATAAAAGAATATTGCATTTATTTGGAAATGTCGATAAGACTTCCTATATTTGCGGTCACGATGGAATAATCCATCCATAACTATTTAAATTAGAAGGATATGATAAGTAAGAAATTGCACGATGCGATTAACGCACAAATCAATGCCGAATTGTGGTCGGCATACCTTTATCTGGCCATGTCAATGGATGCAGAAACCAAGGGATATAAGGGAGTAGCAAACTGGTTCTATGTACAGTTCCAAGAGGAGCAGGACCATGCACGTATTTTCATGAACTACCTCAATAGTGTGGATGCCAAGGTGACTTTGCTTCCCATTGACGAGGTACCTGCTACATGGAACAGTGTACTTGACATGTACAAACAGACATTGGAACACGAGAAGAAGGTGACCGCCCTCATCAACAACTTGGCTGCCATTGCCAATGATGACCGCGACTTTGCCTCTACCAACCGTCTTGTATGGTTCATTGATGAGCAGGTGGAAGAGGAAGAGAATGCACGCGACATGATTACCGCCGTAGAGGCCGTGGAGGACAATAAATATGGCATGTACATGCTGGACAAGGAATTGGCTGCACGTGTATATACCACACCTTCGCCCCTGGCTACAGCTGCTGAATAATAATTGAAGAGTGAAGAACGAAGAGTGAAAAATCCAATTGTCCGTACATTGTGATTTTTCACTCTTCATTTTTCGCTCCTATTTCTTATCCCCATGCAAGAATCCGAAATCTTTCTTTCCAATCACATTCGTCCGACGGCAGTACGCCAACTCGTTTGGCGCGAAATCCAATACTTTGACCATGCTTTTTCATTGGCCGATGTAGAGGATATGTTGCCCAAGATGGATCGCAGCAGCATCTTCCGTACACTCACCCTTTTTGAAGAACATAACCTGTTGCATGGATTCGAAGATGGTAGCGGACACCATAAATACTGCCTTTGTATGGAACATGATGAGCATGGAGACCATTGCCATTGCCATCATGTACATGCTTTTTGCACCGTATGCCACCGAACCTTCTGTCTGAAGTCGGAGCATATACCCTCGGTGCAACTTCCTGAAGGCTTTCAGGCACAACACATCAACTACATCGTACAAGGCATTTGTGGGGAGTGCCAAAAAAGACATTCGTAAAAACAGACCATGGCCATTAAATACACTCGAGGCGAAGAACGTACAAATTACCTCTCCCATGCCGGTGGCATTCTGCTGGGCATCATCATCGGTATCTGTTTCTTGATTCATTGCTGCTAAAATTTTCTAAATTAAAAAACTAATGATGATTCGTTGTGCCAGATTGGAAGATGCGGCAGAAATAGTCGCTATCTATAACCCCTACATTACCGATACGACCGTGACTTTTGAGACGGAACCTGTCAGTGTGGAGGAGATGAGTAGGCGCATCACGAAGATTAAGGATAAGGAGAAAGGAATCTTCTTGGTGTGTGAAATGGATAATCATGTGGTAGGATACGCCTATGCTCATCCGTGGAAGGAGAGAGCCGCTTTCCTATATACATGGGAAACTGCCGTTTATGTCGCTTCGGAACACCAAGGAAAAGGCTTTGGGCCGATGCTGATGGAGAAACTTATTGAACAGTGTCGTGGATGTCGGGTGCATGCTCTGGTAGCTTGTGTCGTAGCGGATAACCAAAACAGCTTGCGGATGCACGCACGGTTGGGCTTCCGTCAGGTCTCTCACTTTAAGGAGGTCGGATATAAATTTGGCCGTTGGTTGGGTGTGATAGATTATGAACTAATCCTTAATAACCCTAAAAACTGCAAAGAAAATCCCATTTGGATGGAAAAAATGTAGTAGCTTTGCACCACGTATATATATACATCAAACGTGAACTTATGAACAAACATCGCATTCTGCTGGCTGCATTATTGGGTGGATTCACATTCTCTGTGCAAGCACAGCAACCTGCCGCTACGGCTAACGAACTCTATACTGAGGGCGTCCAACTTTATAGGAACGGCCATTATGCCGCTGCCGAGCAGACTTTGGAGCAATTCCTTGCTTTGCCTGCTGTAGATGAAATGGGGCGGACACGTGCTGTAGAGGCCGAATATCTGACCGCTTGTATTGCTTATCACTTGAAAGAGGTAAATCGTCTCGAACAGCTTCAGGGTTTTCTTGCCAAATATCCCGATACTCCCCATGCCAATCGTTTGCACGCATTGGTGGGAAATGTACTTTATGCAGATGGCATGTACGACCGTGCATTGGAAAGCTATGGAAAGTCGGACTTGGAACAGTTGGGCGATAACGAACGTGACGAGGCTACACTCTACAAGGCTATCTGTCTGCTGAAGACTGGTAATGCCGACGAAGCGTATGCTTTGTTGACAGTGGTGCAGTCGGTGAGTACCCAATACGAAACTGATGCCCGTTACTATAAAGCGTATATTGATTATACCTACGGCCGTTATGACGAGGCATTGCCAGCATTGGAGAGCCTGAAGGAACATCCTCTTTACGGAAAGGAGTCAGATATGTATGCCGCTGACATCCATTTGCAGCAGGGACGTTATAAAGAGGCAGGTGAGATAGCAGAAAACTATCCCGAAGAATTGGAGATGAAGCGCATTGCAGGTGAAGCGGCATACGGATTGGATGACTATGCCACAGCTTCCCGCTTGTTGGACGAATACGTGCAAGGGAGTGAAACCCCGCAACGCAATGCCTTATATAAATTAGGTATCAGCCAACTGAAGCAAGGCATCTGCACAAAAGCGGCAATGAACCTGACCCGTTCGGCCAGTGAGCGTGATGCATTGGCTCAGAATGCCTATCTGCATAGCGGATTGGCCTATGTGCAACTGCTGGATATGGTAAAGGCACGTATGGCCTTCGAGCAGGCTTCGGCCATGGACTTCGACAAATCCGTCAAGGAGCAGGCTCTTTATAACTATGCCCTTTGTATTCACGAGACAGCTTATACAGGGTTTGGTGAATCGGTCACCGTGTTCGAACGATTCCTTAATGAATTTCCCAATTCCTCTTATTCCGATAAGGTGAACGACTATTTGGTGGATGTCTATATGAACACCCGCAGTTACAAGACGGCTTTGGCCTCTATTGCCAAAATCAAGCAACCGGGTGTACGCATCCTCGAAGCCCGTCAGAAAATCAATTACCGATTGGGAACTGAAGCCTTTGCCAATGCCGACTATCCTGCTGCACTGAACTACTTCAATGCTTCGCTCAACGATGCCCGATACAACCGCGAGACACAGGCCGATACTTACTTCTGGCGAGGCGAGACCCGTTATCGCATGGCCAATTGGAATGGCGCTGCAGCCGACTATCTGCAATACCTTAGCACCACAGCATCTAATCCCAAGCAGCAGGGAATGGCCTATTACAATCTGGGGTATACCGCTTTCCAACAAAAGAACTATGCCAAGGCACGTGGATACTTTGACCGTTTTCTCTCTGAATATCGTATCAATGCCACCCCTCAGATGGTGGCTGATGCGTTGAATCGTAAGGCCGACTGTCTCTTCTATGCACGCGATTTCACTGCTGCGGCAAAAAGTTATGCCGAGGCAACCACAACCGATCCCTCGCAAGGCGATTACGCCCTCTATCAGCACGCTTTTGTACAGGGATTGCAAAAGGATTATCAAGGCAAGGTGGCCAGCCTTAATACCATGATTGACCGCTTCCCCCAATCGTCCTACGTGGATGATGCCCTTTACGAACGGGGGCGTGCCTATGTACAGATGGAACAGAATGCACAGGCAATCTCTTCGTTCAAGGAACTTACTGACCGCTTCCCTGAGAGTGCCTTGGCCCGCAAGGCAGCCAGTGAGATAGGTATGCTCTATTATCAGGACGACCGCTTCACCGAAGCTATTGCAACTTACAAGCAAGTGATAGAAAAATATCCGGGTAGCGACGAAGCCCGCATGGCCGGACGCGACTTGAAGAATATCTACATCGAGCAGAACCGTGTGGACGACTATGCCGCATACGCTGCCCAGCAGAAGGGAAGCATACAGTTCGATACCAACGAACGTGATTCACTCACCTATTTGGCTGCCGAAAAGGTCTATATGCGTGGCGACATGCAGGAGGCTGAGAAGAGCATGGCTGCCTATTTGCAATCTTTCCCCGAAGGGGCTTATCGGTTGAATGCCCACTACTATTTGGGTGTGGCTGCATACGAACGGAAAGAGGCTGCAACGGCATTGGCCCACTTCGACAAGGTGCTGGAGTTCCCCGCCGGCAAGTTCTCGGAGGAGGCTATGACGATGGCATCCGAATTGGCTTACAGCATCAAGGACTACACCCGTGCACTGACACTCTATAAACTGTTGAAGGGAAAGACCACTTCGGCCGAGCGTCTGTTGCTGGCCCGTACAGGAATCCTTCGTTCGGCCAATCAGCTGGGCGACCATCAGGAGGTGATAGTGGCTGCTACTGAATTGTTGGACGACAGCAAGACTTCTCCTGAATTGGTTAACGAAGCACGTTATTATCGCAGTCGTGCAGCTGCAAAACAGGGTAACCGCGAATTGGCAGGCAAGGACTTGCAGGAACTCTCCAAGGATACACGTCACATCTATGGGGCCGAAGCCAAGTACCGTTTGGCAGAGATGTACTATACAGCCAACGAGTATGCCGAGGCAGAAAAGATACTGTTGAACTATATTGAAGTGAGTACACCGCATACGTATTGGCTGGCCCGTAGCTTCGTTCTCCTTTCGGATGTCTATATGCAGACAGGGCGCGAGATTGAGGCCAAGCAATACCTGCTCTCGCTTCAGCAGAACTATACGGCCGATGATGACATTGCCGGTATGATTGAGGAACGACTTACTAAAATGAATTAAGGAATGACTATGAAGAAAACTTATATCCTCTTTGGACTTTTTGCCGGAGTAACAACTTTGTCGGCACAGGAACCTGGTGAAGATGCTCAGTTGGACCGCACGGTGGTGGTGGAGAATCTCTATAACCCCGACATCATGAATGCCCACAAGATAAACATCATGCCTACGTTGGAGGAACCTCAGACGGTGAAGAAGCAGATTGAGTATGCCATTTCTGCCAAACCTTCCCGACAGTTTGGCTTTGCTCCTATGGACAATTTCGGTGCTACTCCCGAGCAGGCTACTGCCAACAAGGGGTATCTGCGATTGGGGTACGGAAACAGAGGAAACATGGATGGTCGGTTGTCTTACCGCTTGGATTTGAGCCAACGCGATGAACTGAATGCCAACCTGCTGCTACGTGGTATGGACGGAACCATTGATTTACCTGAAGCTATAGATGGAAAAGACGAATGGAATGCCCGCACTTACCGTACCTCTGGCAGCGTGGATTGGACTCATCGCTTCAATCCTGTTACCCTTTTTGTGGAGGCCGATGGCGAGAATCAGGTGTTCAACTACTTGAACTTTTATCCTTATGCGGACAACAGTCACCAACACAACATCATGGGAAGCCTGAAAGCCTCAGTCCGCAGCAACGGTTCCGATGCCGATATCCGTTACAGCGCCGGCACGGGGTTGCTCTATGCCAAGCAGAAGTATGCGTTCGGATATTATGACGATAGCTATAGCGAATCTTATGCAGAGACCATAGTGCGAAGCCATGCACAAGTGTCTGGTGACGTCAACGAGCGCACTCATGTACATATCGCTGCACAGATGGACAATATCTTTGCCAAGGTGGGTGGCGAATATAATAATGTAAATCTTACCGTGCTGAGGCTGAACCCCTATCTTACCAGCGAGGGCGATAAATGGAAGGCCCGTATCGGTATGCACGTCGATCCGATATTCGGAAACGGAGGCTCCCAGTTTGCCTTTGCCCCTGATCTGTATGGCGAGTATCGTGTATCCCAAGGTTATGCAGCCTATCTTTCTTTAGGTGGCGGACGTGAGTTGAACGATTTCCGTACTGTCAATCGTTTCGACCCCTATGCCGAATATCCTGTGTATCGCGAAGGGAATAAAAGTGATGGATTCTATGCACCCCGACACACATTCACATCGTTGGATGCGCAGGTAGGATTCAAGGCGACCCCTCTCGACGAGCTGGGTGTGAACCTTTATGGTGGTTATCATCGGATGCAGGACAAACTGTTTTCCGTCTCGATGTCCGATTACACCTATAGCCATCTTTGCCGGTTGATGCAGGACGATGCCAACCGCCTTTATGTGGGTCTCTCAGCCCAATATGCTTGGAAAGAGTTCTTCACTACCCGCATTGAATGGGAATGGAACAAATGGGATAGCGACCTGTTGGACGAATACGCCACGTTGACTCCCGCAATGACCTTCCAATGGAGTGCCAACGTACGTCCCATTCATAAACTGGATGTAGGAGTCAGCTATCAATTCGAGCAACGTGTCGAGGGTACAGATGGCAAGCGTCCCGATGCCGTGAACAACCTTGGTCTTACTGCCACCTATTCCATCTTCGATTGGCTCAGTGTATATCTGCAAGGCGACAACCTGTTGAATCAAAAGTATTACCAATACCTGATGGCACCGGCACAAGGATTCAATGCTCTGATTGGTGCTGTATTGGAATTTTAAATATAAAAATGGTAGAAACAAAAAAGGCTCTTCTGCATTTTAGTTGAATCCTTATTTTTGAGCAGATATACTACAACTGGAAAGTAAGATATACTACAACTGAAAAGTAAGATATACTACAACTGAAAAGTAAGATATACTGCAAGTGCCAACAGAGATATACTGCAAGTGCCAACAGAGATATACTGCAAGTGCTAATGGAGATATACTGCAAGTGCTAATGGAGATATACTACAAAAACATTACCTTTTCAACTAAAATGCAGAAGAACCACAAAAAATAGGAGAGGGCATTCGCCCCCTCCTGCTTTTTGTCCGTGTATCAATCCTTGTTAACTTGTTAACTTGTATCTCATCAACTTGTCAACTTGTCAACTTTTATATTAATTCTTCACTGCCACTTTTCCACTCTCGCGTCGCCCATTGGGATAGGTCACGATGTAGAGATACGTAGCCGGAATCTTGCCAACCTTCACCGTAGCTTCACCGTTTGCAAAGGTGGCTTCGCCAATCTTCACGGCATCCATGGTATAGATTTCGAGCTTGGTGGCGGTGGGGGAGGTGCAAGTGATGGTAGAGCCGATGGCACGGATTCGTGTATCTCTTGAAACGGGTGTTTTAGAGAGATTAT